>CAMATG010000024.1 GCA_945860645.1 Candidatus Sulfopaludibacter sp. SbA3
TCGAGCAGATTGACACAGCAGCGCAGGAGGATGTGCTGGCAGTTATCGATGACTTCAGAATCGGGGAGGGAGTACGAGGTAGCGCGACCGCCCAGGAAGGGACGGGTTTCAAAGAGCTCCACGGTGGCACCGGTGCTGCCCAGAGCCGCGGCGGCGGAGAGGCCGGCAAGGCCCCCGCCGATGACAATCACGTCGGTCATGCCGCAGCGGCAGGTAACCGGGAACGCTTCCCGCCGCCACCGCCCGATTCGCCAATGGCCAAGGCGATGAGGGCGCAAATGATCAAATAGGCGACGTAGGTGATATCCGAAAGGTCCATGAGAAAGGGTCTATCCTCTACAAGCCAGTATGGGACTTGGGGGCCAATCGGGCAACACTCAATGGTTCCAGTACCCCTGCAACCATCCTACAATGCCGCCGAAGAAACCCCCAACTATCGGGAACGCCGCTAAGGCTATGACCAGGCGGGTTTTCCAGCCCCAATCGGCGGTCCGAAAGATGACCCAGGCTTGCACCAAAAACACTGGTACCATACTGCCCACAAAGCCGACGCCACCGTGCGTGCACCAGGGGCAATGGCGTCCGCCGTGGTTGTTGATGTTGCAATGGGTGGCCGCCAGGCCGAACATGCCCTGGCAGCCGCACTGGAACAGCGTGGCGCAGAAGTTGATGGCGAAGATCGCCGTGAAGACGAAGACGCCGAGATAGAGTGCCGCCTTTAGCGGCTTACGCAACGGTTGGCCTTGGACCGGCCGTGGAGCCGGATGATGTTTTCAATGAGATGGAGCCCGCAGTTGCCTTCGAGCGTCAACAGCGATTCCGGGTGGAACTGCACGGCCTCAATCGGCAGGTCCCGATGGCGGACGCCCATGATGATGCCGTCTTCCGATTCGGCGGTGACTTCGAGCACATCGGGGAGTTTTTCCGGGATGGCGTAGAGCGAGTGATAGCGGCCAACGCGGATAGTTTCCGGGAGCCCGGCGAAGGCGCCTTTATTGAAATGGCGGACCTTGGACGGCTTGCCGTGCATGGGGTAGTCAAGAACACCCAATACGCCACCGAAAGCCTCCACGATGCCCTGCAGGCCCAGGCAGACGCCAAACACGGGGTAGCCGGCGCGGGCAGCGAACTGGACCAGTTTCGGCACGCCGAAGTCGGAGGGGCGCCCCGGGCCCGGGCTGACCAGGATCAGATCCGGATTGATTTCGTCGATCATCGCCTCCGGAATGCCGGAGCGATAGGTGACGACTTCGGCGCCGGTCTGGCGGGCGTAGTTGGCTAGGGTCTGGATGAAGCAGTCGTCGTTGTCGACGAGCAGCATCTTGATCCCTTCGCCGACGGGCGCGGGTTTCTCTTCGATAACCTTTTTCCCGCGACCTTCGAGGGCACGGAAGAAACCGGTGGCTTTGATGCGGGTTTCGGCTTCTTCGGCGGCCGGGTCGGAATCGTAGAGCAGCGTGGCGCCGGCCGGATAGGTGGCGATGCCGTCCTTCAGATGCACGGTACGGATGGTGATGCCGGTGTTGATATCGCCGTTGAGGGATAGCATGCCGACGGCGCCGCCATACCAGCCGCGGGCGTCCTTCTCCAGGTTTTCGATGGCTTGGGAGGCGGCCTTCTTCGGTGCGCCGATGAGGGTGACGGCCCACATGTGGGAGAGGAAGGCATCGATGGCGTCGAAGCCGGGCATGAGGACGCCTTCGACGTGATCGACGGTGTGGAAGAGGCCGACGTAGCTTTCGATAAGGCGGCGGCCGATGATCTTCACCGAGCCGGGGACGCAGACGCGCGACTTGTCGTTGCGGTCGACGTCGGTACACATGGTAAGTTCCGACTCTTCCTTGGCCGACATCAGCAGCTGCTTGATGTTTTCGGCATCGACCATCGGGTCGCCGGTGCGCCGGGCGGTGCCGCTGATGGGGCAGGTTTCCACGCGCGGTCCTTCCACGCGGACAAACATCTCCGGGGAGGCGCCGATCAGCTGTTCTTCGCCCAGTTGGAGGATGAACTCGTACGGCGACGGGCTGGCCTGCTGGATCGTGTTGAAAAGCTTGGCGGGGCTGCCGGAGTAAGTGGTTTCGAACGACTGGCGGAGGACGACTTCGTAGAAATCGCCTTGTTTCATGCCCTTTCGCACGGTTTCCACGTTGGCCATATACTCTTCGCGGGTGTGATCGCTGGTGATGGGCGTGGGCTTGCGCTTGGTCTGTTTGGGAACGGCGGCGCCTTCGCGGGGCAGGCCGGCGGTGGTCAGATCGCCGAGGGTGAAATCGTATTGGAACCGCTCGATCTGCTCCTTCTTGCGATCCATGTAGTAGATGTCGTCGCAGAAAAAGAGATGGAGGTCTTTGCGGTCGCCGCGCGGGAGGCGGAGCTGGATGGGGTCGAACTGGAAGAGCAGATCGTAGCCGAAGGCGCCGACGAGGGAGAGGCGCGAATCATCGGGGTGGCGGAACTCTTCGACGAGCGCGCGGAGGACGCTGAAGACCGAGGGCTGCTTGGAGCGTTCTTCTTCAGCGAAGAAGGCGGGGAGCGGCTTGAGCGTGGCGCGGATGGCGCCGTTGGCGGCAATTTGGCAGTCTTCCCAGAAGGGCTGCGCGTCGATGGCGCGGCCGATCATGCGGCAGAGCATTTCGCCGCGGGCGTTGAGCGGGTTGAAATCGACCTTGCGTCCGGAGGAGACGATTTCAACGGGTGGAGTGATGGCTGCGATGTCCCAGCGCGAATACCGCCCGGGATACTCGTATCCCGAGGAGAGGTAGAAGCCGCGGAAGCGGTCGAGCTTTTGGAGTAAAGGCTGCAAGCCGCGCCGGTACGGGGCTTTGCTCAATGTCCTGCTGACCGCGATCCCGCTTTTTGTCTCGTAGCGGAGTGTTCGCATGGTACTTCCTACTAGGGTAGCAAGAGGAGAGGGATCCATTAGCATGCGGGGCCGCTTGTGGTAGGCTCGGCTGGCAGGATTTACAGTGGCATGGACCGCAGAACTTTTCTGAAATCAACCGGCGGAATGGCCTCCGCGATGGCGCAGGGAGCGCAAAAAAACCCCGCGAAACGGCCGAACATCCTGTTCATTCTGGCTGACGATGTGGGCTATGGCGACGTGCGGTGTTTCCACGCGGCGTCAAAAATTCCCACCCCGAACATCGACCGCATGGCGCAGGAAGGGATCCGGTTCACGGATGCGCATTCGCCGTCAGGAGTCTGCAGTCCCACGAGATATGGCGTGCTGACGGGGCGATATGCGTGGCGGGGTTGGCTGAAGCGCGGTGTGCTGCTGGCGTATTCGCCGGCGATGATCGAAGCGGGCCGGCTGACGGTGGCCGGACTGTTGAAGCAGCAGGGGTATCGCACGGCCGCGGTGGGGAAGTGGCACGTCGGCATGACGTTCACGAAGGCGAATGGCGAGATCGTCACGCAGAAGGACGGGTACATTCGCGACGCCGGCCAGATCGATTTTTCCAAGCCGATCCTGGGCGGGCCTGTCGATTGCGGGTTTGATTATTTCTTTGGCAACGCGGCGTGCCCGACGACGGATTACCTGTATTCGTACATCGAGAACCGCGCGACTGTTGGGCTGCCGACCATCGCCGAGCCGGGTGGCCACTACGAAAAAGATCAGCCGATGACCGAGTACCGGGCGGGCATGCGGTCCCCTGGCTTCGATCTGACGACTGTGGACGTCACGTTGAAGGACGTTTCGGTGCGCTTTTTAGAGGAGCATGCGAAGGCGCATCGTGAACAGCCTTTTTTCCTGTATCACGCGATGAGCGCGGCGCATATGCCGATTCTGCCGGCGAAGGAGTTCCGGGGAAAGAGCGGCGTAGGGCTGTATGGCGATTTCGTGATGGAGGCCGACTGGGTGGTGGGCGAGTTGGTCAAGACCGTCGACCGCCTGGGACTTGGCGAGGACACGATCATCATCTTCACGAGTGACAACGGGCCGGAGGTGTGCGTGCGCGAGGTGCGGCAGGAGTTCGGGCACAACGCTTCGGGGTCGTTGCGCGGACTGAAGCGGGACAACTGGGAGGGAGGGCACCGGGTGCCATTTGTCGCGCGATGGACGGGGCGGATTCCGAAGGGCGCAACCAGTACGGAGACGCTGTGCCTGACCGATCTGATGGCGACAGCGGCAGCGGTAAGCGGGGCCTTGCTGCCGAATAACGCGGGCGAAGACAGCTACGACATGCTCCCGGCACTGCTGGGGAAGAAGGGGAAGCGACCGATTCGAGAGGCGACGGTGCATCATTCCTTCGACGGCTCATTCGCCATTCGGCAGGGGGATTGGAAACTGCTGTTGCATCAGGGCGCGGGCGACAACAACTATACGAAGATCGCGCCGGAGTTGCCGGTTTCCGAGCCCGATGCCACGGGGCAGCTGTATAACTTACGGGCGGATCCGCAGGAACGCGTGAACCTGTACCGGCGGCGGCCCGAGATCGTGGCGCGGCTAACAGCGTTGCTGAAGCAGTACCAGGATGCGGGCCGCAGCCGGCCGAAGGGCTAGGCTGGCGTGTCTTTGTAGTAGGCCTGTAGCTTTGCCAGACGCAGCTTTAGCTGGGCGATGATCTTCTGCGAACCGGGTTCGTTGTAGAGATTCTTCATCTCTCGCGGATCGGTTTTCAGATCGAAGAACTCCCATTCGGGCGGGGTGTCCTGGTTGACGGCACCGGCAGAGCCCAACGCCTTGCCGTAGTAGTAGATCAACTTGTATCGCTGCGTGCGGATGCCGTAGTTGGCGGTGACGCTATGGCCGCCGCCCAGGTGCATCCAGTAGCGGTAGTACATCTCCGTGCGCCAGTTTTTGGGCGCTTTTCCCTCGAGGAGGGGCTTCAGGCTGACGCCCTGCATGTCCTTGGGGACTGGTGCGCCGGCGGCGTCGAGGAACGTGGGCGCGAAGTCCAGATTGAGCGCCATGTCGTTGTTCACGGTGCCGGGTTTGGTGTGACCAGGCCAGCGAACGAGGAGCGGCGTGCGGAGGCATTCCTCGTACATGAAGCGCTTGTCGAACCAGCCATGATCGCCGAGGAAGAAGCCCTGATCGGAGTTGTAGATGATGATGGTGTTGTCGGCGATTTTGTCTTCGTCGAGGTAATCGAGGACGCGGCCGACGTTGTCATCGACGGACTGAACGCAGCGGAGATAATCCTTGATGTAGACCTGATAGGCCCATTTGCGCAGGGCGTTGCCTTCCAGGCCGGGCGGGGGATCCATCTTGAGATCCGTTTTGGTGCTGTCCTGGCCGACGCGCATGCGGGAGCGCTCGGCGGCGCCGGCGCGGCCTTTGTGCTCGTCGTAGAGGTTATCGGGCTCGGGGATTTCGACGTCTTTGAAGAGGTCCTTGTACTTGGCGGAGGGCGTCCATTCGCGGTGGGGCGCCTTGTGGTGGCACATCAGGAAAAAGGGCTTGTCGCGGTTGCGCTTCTTCAGCCAGTCGAGGGTGAAGTCACCGATAAGGTCGGTGCAGTAGCCGGGGTATTTCTTGCGGGAGCCGTCCATTTCGATGAAGACGGGATCGTTGTAGAGACCCTGGCCGGGGAGGATTTTCCAGTAGTCGAAGCCGGCAGGGTTGGTGACGAGGTGCCACTTGCCGATGATGGCGGTCTGGTAGCCGGCGGCCTGGAGGTATTTGGCGACGTTTGGGGCGGCGGGGTCAATCTTATCGTTGAGGGTTTTGATGCCGGAGAGGTGGGAGTAGAGGCCGGTGAGGATGACGCCGCGGCTCGGGGTGCAGATGGAATTGGTGACGAAGCAGTTGGCGAAGCGGGTGCCGCCTTGGGCGATGCGGTCGATGTTAGGGGTCTTGTTGATCTTGCTGCCGTAGGCGCTGATGGCGTGGGAAGCGTGATCGTCGGACATGATGAAGATGATGTTGGGGCGCTTCTTCGGGGCCTGGGCGGAGAGGGCGGCGCCAGCGAGGAGGGGGAACAATTTACGGCGAGAGAGCATCGGGGATAGGGTATCAGGGAAATGGGTTGCAGGAGATTTTCGTAAGAAAGTACCGCCTGTGCCGATATGGCCTATGAGGGTTCTCGGAACCCCTGTCGTTCGCGCCGGCGGCCGGTGCCGCTAATTCCCAGCGCGAGGCAAAGACAAGTAACAAAGACAAGTGGCAATGCGATTCAATCTGACAATAGGCCGGAAGATGATGGCGAGTACACTCGTATTTCTTCTGCTGACGCTGGTCCTGAGCATAACGGCGCTGGTGTCGCTGCGGAGTCTGAAGCGTGACTTTGACATTGTGGTGAATGGGACCGCCCGGAAGATTGTACTGGCGATGACGATCGACAACTTGCAATCGGACATGGTGGCGGCGCAACGGCTGGCTGTTGCCGGGAGCGCGCTGAAAAGAACGGATCAGGTGGACGCCGGGATGCGGGCGTTTCGAGAAGGGGCGACGGCGGCGCAGTCGACGCTGGCGGAGTTAGCCGGTTTGACTGTAACGGTGGAGGGCAGGGCGGAAGCGGAGTTGATGACAAATCAATTCCGCGAGTGGCAGCGGGCATTTGACGAGCTGTCCAAGGCGGCGCAGGCCGGCGATGCCCCGTTAGCGGATCGCATTCGCGGCGAGAGGGCTGCCCCGATCTTCAAGGTGATTGAGGAGTCCGTGGCGCGACTGGTGAAGCAGCAGGCGGAGCTGCTGAAGACGAACCAGCAGGAGGTGCAGCTGCTCTACGTGCGCAACTGGTGGGTCGCAATGATTATGCTGGCGATCTGCGTGGCGGTGGGCATTGCGGTTGTGTTGATGGTCCGCGACATGAACAAGAGTCTGGAGACGGCGGTTATTGATCTGACGCTGGGCGCGGAGCAATTGGCCAGCGCGGCGGGACAGGTGGCCGGAGCCAGCCAGTCGCTGGCGCAGGGAGCGTCGGAGCAGGCGGCGTCGCTGGAGGAGACATCGGCATCGAGTGGGCAGGTGAACGCGATGACCCGGCAGAATATGGAAAAGGCGCAGGCGGCCTCGGGTATTGCGATTGCGTCGCAGGAGAAGCTGGGCGCGACGAACCTTTTGCTGCAGCAGACGGTGGTGGCCGTTGAAGCGATCGATGCCCAGAGCGGCAAGATTGCGAAGATCATCAAGGTAATCGACGAGATCGCCTTTCAGACCAATATCCTGGCATTGAATGCGGCCGTGGAAGCGGCGCGGGCAGGTGAGGCGGGCATGGGGTTCGCTGTGGTGGCCGATGAAGTGCGCAGTTTGGCGCAGCGAAGCGCACAGGCCGCCAAGGACACCGCTGTGCTGATTGAGGAGTCCATCGGGAAAGCCCACGAGGGGAAGACGAAGGTGAGCGGGATGGCGACGGCGATCCAGGAAATCACGGCCGATGCGGACCAGATTCGCAAGATTGTCGAGGAGGTGCAGCGAAGCAGCCGGGAGCAGGGCAGCGGGTTTGACCAGATTGGCCGGGCGATTGTGCAGATGCAACAGGTGACGCAGAACACGGCGGCCCATGCGGAAGAGAGCGCGGCGGCTGCCGAGGAGCTGCACGCGCAGTCCGGGAGTTTGAAGGAGATCGTCGACCGTTTGACGGTGTTGGTGGGCGCTGGTGGGCGGGGCTATTGAGGCAGTTCGCGGAATAACCAGATTCGGAGTTGGTCGACGATGGCCTTTGTGGGCTGGCGGAAGTTCAGATCGAGCGTGGACGCATCCCCGCCAACGGAGAGGCTGCATCGGCTGATCCCACTGGGGGCGACGAGCCACTGGCGGTACATTACGGTGGGCACGGCGTAAGATTTTGGTTCTGCAGTCAAATGCATGCGCATGTGGGAGCCCCCGGTAGCGAAAAAGCCAGAAATCACCTTCGATTCATAGCCCGGCCGGGATTGAACGAAACCCTCCATCAGTTGGCGCGCAACGGCGAAGACTTCGTTTTCTTCCGGTGAAAAGTAATCCACCTTGCCAGCTTAGCGCTGGTTGGCTACAGGTGCCGTTGCAATGCTTCACAGTACCAAGAAAAACCGGCCCGCTCCCTCTTCGGGGCGGGCCGGTTCACAAAAACACGAAGACTGCTTAGCGCTGGTTGGCTTTGAGGATCTTCTTGCGGAGACGGATAGACGTAGGCGTCACTTCAACAAACTCATCGTCTTTGATGAATTCGATGGCCTGCTCCAGGTTGAGAACCTTCGGCGGGATGATGCGGACGGCGTCGTCAGCGCTGGAGGAGCGCATGTTGGTGAGCTTCTTTTCGCGGACGATGTTCACGTCGAGATCGGTATTGCGGGCGTTCTCGCCGACGATCTGCCCTTCGTAGACTTCCATGGTCGGCTGCACGAAGATGGTGCCGCGTTCCTGGAGGTTTTCAATGGCGTGCGGCGTGGTCTTGCCCGCGCGATCGGAGATCAACGCACCGGTGGGCCGGCTTTCAATGTCGCCCTGCCATTCGATGTAGCCGTGGAAGAGCGAGTTCAGAATGGCCGTGCCGCGGGTTTCGGTGAGCAGTTCGCCGCGGATGCCGATCAGGCCGCGCGAAGGAACCAGGAATTCCAGGCGGACGCGCCCGGAGCCGTGGTTGATCATCTTCGACATCTTGCCCTTGCGCATGCCGATGCGTTCCATGACGACGCCCACGAAATTCTCGGGGCAATCGATGGTCAGCATTTCGAGCGGTTCCTGCAACACGCCGTCGACCTTGCGCGTGATGATTTCCGGCCGGCCCACCATGAGTTCGAAGCCCTCACGGCGCATCATTTCGATGAGAATGGCCAGCTGCAATTCGCCGCGGCCCATGACCTTGAACGCTTCGGCGGAGCCGGCGTCTTCCACGCGGATCGAGACGTTGGTGAGCAGTTCGCGATCCAGACGATCGCGCAGGTTACGGGACGTAACGTACTTGCCTTCGCGACCGGAGAAGGGCGAGGTGTTGACGGTGAACGTCATGGCGATGGTCGGCTCGTCGATCTGAATGACCGGGAGCGGCATCGGCGTTTCCGCACTGGAGACGGTTTCCCCGATCGTGATGCCTTCGACGCCGGCGATGGCGAGAATCGACCCAGGCACGGCCTTGGTTTCTTCCACGCGCTTCAAGCCGGAGAACGTGTACATCTTGGTGATGCGGGTTTTCTGGATCTTGCCGTCGAGCTTACAGACCGAGACTTCGTCGCCAAGGTTCAGCGTGCCGTTGAAGACGCGGCCAATGGCGAGGCGGCCGAGGTAATCGGAGTAGTCGAGATTGGCGACCAGGAGCTGAAGCGGGTCTTCGGCATTGCCCTTAGGCTGGGGGATGTGGGTGAGAATCGTTTCGAACAGCGGCTGCAGATTTTCGCTCGGATCATCCAGCGTCATCTTGGCGATACCGAGCTTGCCGTTGGTGTAGATGACGGGGAAGTCAAGCTGGTCTTCGGTGGCATCGAGATCGATGAACAGGTCGTAGACTTCGTTCAAAACTTCCTGCGGGCGCGCGTCGGGACGGTCGATCTTGTTGATAACAACGATCGGCGCGAGCTTGGCTTCCAGCGATTTCATCAAAACGTAACGGGTCTGGGGCAGCGGGCCTTCGCTCGCGTCCACCAGAAGCACTACGCCGTCAATGATTTTGAGGGCGCGTTCTACTTCGCCTCCAAAGTCACTATGGCCCGGGGTATCCACGATGTTAATCGTGAAATCCTTGTAGTGAACGCCGGTCGTCTTAGCCAAAATCGTAATGCCACGTTCACGTTCCAAGTCATTGGAATCCATGACACGCTCAGTCTGTGCTTCATTTTCCCGATAGATGCCGCTCTGTCGGAACATTGAATCAACCAGCGTGGTCTTGCCGTGGTCTACGTGCGCAATGATGGCAATATTGCGGATGAAAGAAGATGGGTTGGTGGAGCTCAAACTCTTTCATTGTCCCACGTTTGCGTCCACCTGCGGGTGATATCCTAAAGAATAATGGCTGAAACTGATCGTTTGCCGTGTGTTGTCATCGTCGGCAGGCCAAATGTGGGCAAATCCACATTGTTCAATGCCATAACCGGAAGCCGTCGTTCTATCGTCGGTGATGAGCCTGGAATTACCCGTGATCGTATCGGCGGAGTTGCCGAACATGGCGGGAAAAGATTCGAGATCATCGATACCGGCGGCATTATTACCGACGACCACGCGTTGATTCCCGCACAAATTTTGCGTCAGGCCCGCTTCGCTCTCGAGACAGCGGACCACATTCTGTTCGTCATTGACGGCCGCACGGAGATTACCTCCGCCGACCGCGAACTGGCGATGATGCTGCGCAAGTTGAACAAGCCGCTGTTGCTGGCGGTGAACAAAATTGACTCCGATAAGAACCATCACCTCGTAAATGATTTCCATCAATTGGGGATCGAGCCGGTGTTCGGTGTTTCGGCGGAGCACAGGGTCGGGCTGTATGAAATGCTCGATCTGGTGACGCGCCCGTTTCCGAAGATGGAGCAATTGGAGCCGCTGGAAGAAGGCGAAGAGGCCCCGGCGAAAAAGACGCCGCCGATCAAAGTGTCGATCATCGGCCGCCCGAACGTCGGCAAGTCGACGCTGATTAACTCGATCGTCGGCGAGGAGCGATCCATCGTGTCGCCGGTTGCCGGTACGACGCGGGATACCGTCGATGAGCAGCTCACGCACAAAGGCGTCGACTACCTGTTCATGGACACGGCGGGGATTCGCCGTAAGGGCAAGACACATCTGATGGCGGAGAAGTTGAGCGTCGTCATGGCGCGCCGCCATATCCGCATGGCGCACGTAGTGCTGCTGGTGATGGACGCGACCGAAGGCCCGCTGGGCCAGGACGCGACGATCGCCGGCTACGCCCACGAAGAGGGCCGCGCGCTGATCGTCGTCGTCAACAAGTGGGACGCCGCGCCGAACAAGGACAAGGGCAAGTTCGAAGAGGAACTGCGCGATGAGCTGAAGTTCCTGGAATACGCGCAGGTGGCGTTTATCTCGGCGAAGAACGGGACCGGCGTCGGCCAGTTGTTCGAGATGATCCGCAACGCCTACAAGTGGGCCTCGCACCGCGTGGGTACGGGCGAGTTGAACCGCTTCTCCACGGGCCTGATTCTGGAGCCCGACACGCGCATCAAGTACATCACGCAGGCTTCGATTCGCCCGCCAACGTTTATCGTGTTCCCCGATAAGAAACGGGAGTTGCACTTCTCCGCCGAGCGGCAGCTTGTGAATCGCTTGCGGGACACCTTCGGCTTCCGCGGCACGCCGATTGAGGTGAAGGTGAAGTTCGCCGTGAACCCGTTTGAGGGGATGCGGAAGAACGAGCCGACGAAGCGGCCGCCGCGCAATACCGCGCAGAAATCGGTGAAGCGGACGGGCGGCAGGAGCGCCGAGGGAACCAACGCCACGGGCGGCAAAGCCACCCGCAAGAAGAACGTCGGCAAAATGGGCGCGCGGAAGGCCAAGAGCGGCACCGTGCGGAACAAGCAGAAAACGAAGAAGTAGTGGCGTACGAGCTCACAGCCTTGATCGGCGTGGGCTCGGTTCCCACCGGGGCCGTGGCGTTGCCGCAAGGCGCGTGGCTGCTGCCGTTATGTGATGACGGGCCGCACGGTGCGGAGGATTTGTCACGCGATGGCGCCGTTGTCTACGTGGCCGCGGAGTTCTTCGGCGGCGTAGGGGATCAGGCGGCCACGCTCTATCGCCACGGGCGCGTAGAGCGCGAGTTCGCCAATGGCTATCACGCCATCAATGAGGCAGTGGTCGCGCTCGGCATAACGGCCGAGTCTCCCAGGGATGCCTTCGACACCCTGGGGCTCGGCCGCTATCGGCACACCGAAGATTGGCTGCGCTCTATCGGCCCGCGGCCTTCGCTTTAACAGGGGCTACGACGGCGGGTTGCGACCCGGCCTTGGCCAGCACGGTGTAGACGATCAGCCCAACGAAGAAGCTATACACAACGGCAGGCTGATAACTGGTCTGAATGCCCACCGCGAAGCCGGCGGCCCAGGCGCCGTAGCCGGCCCAGTTGATGCCCTGACGCGGCCCGGACCACTCTTTCCCGGAGAGGAAGTAGTCGGCCACCATCGCGCCACAGATCGGCCCGAAGGAGGCGCCCACGATGGAGAACACGGCGGCCAGATTTGCCGCCGCGCCGGTGATGGCGAGCAGGATGGCCACAGTGACGCCAGCCATGGTGGAGGACATGCGCGGCACGCCCGGGATCATGGTGGAGAAGCTGTTGCCCGCGATAAACGCGCAGAAACAGGCGGGTGTGATGGAAGCCACGGCGAAGAGGATGAACATGGCCGATGCCAGGAAGCCGCCCTGCGCGCCGATCACGGCGTCGTAGGAGTAACTGGTGATGGTGGGATCGAGCGCGCGGGCGCCCGCCACCGAGAGGATCGGCAAGCCACCGGCGATCACGATGGCGAGCGCGATGCCAGTCAGTCCGCCCATCTTGACGTCGTTCTCATTGCGGCTGTTCATGCCGAAGTCCACGCCGGCCGCGCCCGCGGTGGCGAAGAAGCCGATGACGGTTTGGAGAATGGTGAGGAATGCGCCCATCGAATCGTCAATCGCCGGCTTGTGCAGCGCCATGCCGCTGAAGTTCTTGAAGAACACGAAGAGAATCATCAGCAGCGGAATGAGGTTGAGAAACAACGAAGCCTTCGCCACATACTGAATGCCCTTCACGCCGATATAGGCCATGATGTAGCCCCAGAGAACGGCAACGATGGCGAACTCCATTGAGCCTGGTCCGGCGGCGGACCCCACGGCGCTGAGGATGAATTTCGTCGAATAAAATGTGCCAACGGCGAACCAGCCCAACTGCAGAAGGCCCATCAATAGGCCCGGCATCAGATAGCCGCCCGCGGTGCCGAACGTGGAACTGCCGACAACATAGAGCGGCAGGCCCGTCTTCATTCCCAGCATGCCGGGAACGTAGTAGAACAGCGCGTAACTCAACGCGCCGGCCAACGCCAACGCCAATAAACAAAGGCCAAGGCTGGCCCTGTCGATCGTGCCTTGCGCGAGCGTCTGATAGAACGCGATCCATAGGAACACGCCCGCGTAACTGGGCGCCGTGTTCACGAACCAGGGAGCGCGGTTCGACGCCGGATTCGGCGTGGTCTTTTCGATATATGCAGGGAGCATGGCGTTGCAGTATATCGTGTCTGGCGCTCAAAACAAATCAGCCCCGGTTGCCCGGGGCCGACTCGATACTACTGGCTATTCGCGTTTCCTCTAGCGAGGATTCACGGTTACTTTTTCTTGGCGGCGGCCTTTTTGGCAGGCGCGGCAGCCTTCTTGGCCGGAGCAGCGGCCTTGACCGGAGCAGCAGCTTTCTTCGCCGGAGCAGCAGCCTTGACCGGAGCAGCAGCCTTCTTCGCCGGAGCAGCGGCCTTCGCCGGAGCAGCGGCCTTGGCCGGAGCAGCAGCCTTCACCGGAGCGGCGGCCTTCACCGGAGCGGCGGCCTTCTTAGCCGGAGCAGCAGCCTTCTTAGCCGGAGCAGCGGCCTTTTTGGCGGGGGCTGCTTTTTTGGCGGTAGCGTATTTCATCGAGTAATTCTCCCTAACATCAAAAAATCGCGATCTCCTCAGAGATCGCAGCGTGTCCCATATATAAATTTGTTTGCGATGCAAGTCAAGAAAAAAGTGCGCCGCGCGATGCGTCAAACCACCGCCAGTAAAGGGTCTGAGCGAAAAAAACGTGGATGAGTGAAAATGTTTTATAACGCACGATGCGTTTTGAGCCAATAAACATGGGCCTCCCACGCACATCGCCACCACGGCGTCCCGTCATCGCGACCGTCGTCACACACGCGAAAAAATATTTCGCTCCGTGCGATGCAAGTCCCGTCGCAGAGGCTGTTTCGCGGGTGAGCGAAGCACTCACCGCGACACCGCGAGACATCGCGCGCACCGCCGCGAGACAAGCCCCGCAACGAACGCCGGCCGCGTCGAAGCACGACACCGATAGATGCGGCCGCGGCCTTTATTCATGGGCTGTTGACGGCATCCGCGCGCGCCGCCGTTCCTCATTTCTCGAACTCCCCATCGTCTATCGCCACATCATGAAACTCTCCTTCCGTTCGTCCCTCTCGCTGGCTCTCATTTCGCTCGCGATGCTCGCCTCATGCGGCTCTCGCAAGGCCCCCGCGCGCGTTCCCGCAGCACGCATCGGCGCATCGGAAGAAGGCATCGCCAGTTGGTATGGCGAGCCCTATCACGGCCGCCGCGCGGCCAATGGCGAGATCTTCGATATGGAGCAGTTCACCGCCGCGCATCCGTCGTTCCCTTTCGAAACCTGGGTGCGCGTTCGTCTGCTATCGACGAGCAAAAACACCGACGTTCGCATCACCGATCGTGGGCCTTTCGTGAAGGGTCGCATCATCGATCTTTCCCGCGGCGCGGCGCGGGATCTGGGGCTCCTCGGGCCCGGCGTGGCGAAGGTCCGAGTTACCGTCATTCCCCCGCCGAAGGAGTATCTTCGCGGCAGACAGTTTACCGTGCAAGTCAGCTCCGTCGCGACCAAGGCACGAGCCGAATCGCTCCAGCGCCAACTGTCGCCACAGTATAAGCACGTCGACGTCCGCTACCGGTCCGCCAATCCGAAAGGTGGCCACGCCGCCGCATGGCGTGTCGTCGTCGGGCGCGAGTCCACCCCGGCTGACGCGCAGCGGATCCTGGAACGCCTGCAGGACAAATTTCCCAACGCCTTCATCGTCCCCTGGAACGCCGAATAGCCTGCCGGAATGCCGTATCCGCATAGGGGGAACCGGGCCTGAGAGTACTTAATCCGGTATACCCGCACACGGGGGGATGCATGGCCGCAACAAACCTCCCCCCACTCTCCCCCATGCGGTCTACAGAAAATTTTCATTTCCGCGTAGATTAATTCTTACCGGCACACACTATTAATTAAGGCGCCTCCGCCAGACTTGGCGGAGCGTGCCCCAGACGGACACCGATCATGGCCTTTTTCAACCAATCCCTCCCCACTGAACCCACTCTCGTGGGCAACTCCCCGCGCCTTCGTCACGTACAACGAATGGTAGACAAACTCGCCTCGGGCCGCTGGCCGGCGCTGATCCTGGGCGAGACCGGTACCGGTAAAGAAGTGGTGTCCCGGTCGATCCACTCCGCCAATCCGCAGGGTGCGTTCGTCACCATCGACTGTTCCTCGTTCGTTGGCCCGCTGATGGAAAGCGAACTGTTCGGTCACGTCAAAGGGTCGTTCACCGGCGCCGTCAATGCCAAGATCGGTCTCATTGAAGCCGCCAACGGCGGTACGGCGTTCTTCGACGAAATCGGCGAACTGCCGCTGGACCTGCAAGCCAAACTCCTGCGCGTGCTGCAGGAGAAGGAGTTTCGGCCCGTGGGGTCGCTGCAGACCAAGCGTTCGGACTTCCGCATCATCGCCGCCACCAACCGCGATCTGCTCAAGGAAGTGGAGAAGGGAACCTTCCGCCGCGATCTCTACTACCGCCTCAACGTCGTCACCGTGCGCCTGGCGCCCCTGCGGGAACGCAAAGAAGACATTCCGTTGCTCATGCAGCATTTCCTCGCCAAATACGGCTCAGGCCACACCTTCACGCAGGAAGCCATGGACGCCATGATCAGCTACGAATGGCCCGGCAACGTGCGCGAACTGGAGAACATGATCCAGCAGATGGTGGCCGTGCGCACCGGTCCGCTCTTGCATCTGAACGACCTTCCCTCCCCGGTGCAGAATCATCTCTACGCCCGCCGCGGCCCCGGCATGGCGATGTCCGCCGCCGCGGGAGCAGGCATGTTTCAATCGTCCTTTGCCGTCGCCGCGGGTACCGCCGCCGGTCCCGCCATTGATCCCCGTTTCCTCGATTCGCCCATCCTTCCCCTCACGGAAATGGAACGCCGCGCCATCGTCCACGCGCTGGAATACACCAAGGGTGACCGTTTGATGGCCGCCGGCCTCCTGGGCATCGGCCGGACGACTCTTTACCGGAAATTGAAGGAATATCAGATGGCGGTGTGAGATTTTTCCCGCCGGTGCGCCACTACCTGAATAGGTGATTGGCAATGTCTACCGGTGAGAAAACACGGGCGCGGCTCCTATTGGTCGAAAGCGACCCCTGGGATGCGGGCCTCATTCAGGAAGCGCTTGATGAGTTGGAAGAGCGCCCCCACGAAAACCTGCTCGGCCGCCCGGTGGAACTGTTCCACGCCGAAACCATCGAAGAAGCCGTCGTCTCCGCTTCCGCCGAGACCTACGACCTGATTCTTCTCGACCTCGCCACCGGCGGCGCCTCCGGGCTCCATCCCTACCTCCGGCTCCGTGACCTGGCACCGTCAACGCCTTTCGTGATCCTCACCGTTCGCGAAGAGGAATCGTTGGCTCTCACCGCCATGCGCGAAGGCGCCGCCGGCTATCTCCTGAAGGAGGATCTGGACTGCCTGCCCCTCGCGCGCACCCTCCGCGCCGCCTTCGAACATCAACAGGCGCTAATGGCGCGCGAAGAGATGCCCGGCGTCGACGACCTTACCGGGCTCACCTCCCGCGCCGGGTTTCTCTATCTCGGCGAAATGGTCCGCCGCCTCTCCTCCCGCTGGGGCAAGACGGCCCGGCTGTCGATCATCGCATTGACCGGCTACGGCCGTATGACCGATGTGTTCGGGGCCCAGGCGCGGGATATGGCGCTGATCGAAACCGGCGAGATGCTCCGCGAACTCTTCCCCGACGCCGACCTGCTTGCCCGCGTCGGCGCCGAACAGTTCGCCGCGCTCTCTCTGGGGCCACCAGCCGCGCCTGAGCCGATTCAAGCCCGCACCATCCGCTGGGTGGAGCAACGCATCGGTCGTCAGACGGCAACGCCGCCACTCGAATACGCCACCAGCGAACTGATCCTCCAGGATTCCGACGACTCGCTCGCCGATCTCCTCCGCGCACCGCTCCGCCAGGTCGCCTCCATGCAAAAATAGGCCGGTGCGCATTGCTCTCGACCTGACCTACGGCACCGGCCCGGAACTCACCGGCGTCGGCGTCTATTCACGGGAGATTGCCCACGGCCTCGTCCGGCGCCACCCCGAAGCCGCCTGGCGCTTCTGCTACCGCTCCCACAAGTTCCTGAAGTCCTTCCGCGACACGCTGCCCCGCGGCGCCACCCGCCGCCCCTTCACCGAATCCTGGCTCCCCCCGCACGATTTGTTCCACGGCCTGAACCAGCGTGTCCCCACAGCCCGCACGCGCCGCTGTGTCACCACCTTCCACGATCTCTTCGTGATGACCGGCGACTACTCCACGCCCAATTTCCGCGAACGCTTCACCGCCCAGGCCCGCCACGCCGCCGAACGCAGTGACTTGATCCTCTGCGTCTCCGCCTTCACCGCCTCGCAAGTGGAGTCGCTGCTCAACGTGCCCAAAGCGCGCCTCCGCGTGGTCCACCACGGCGTCCACGCGCCCGCGACACCCCCAGATGCCTCCCAGCGGGAGAACGTCGTCCTGAGCGTCGGTTCCATTCAAAAACGAAAGAACACCGCGCGCCTTGTCGAAGCCTTCGCGCAAACCCGCCCCGGCTGGAAACTAATCCTCGCAGGCGCCGCCGGCTTCGGCGCCGAAGAGATCGTCGAACAGATCCGCCGCTGCCCCCGCGCCGCCGACATCCAGGTCACCGGCTACATCAACAACGCCGAACTCGAAACGCTCTACCGCCGCGCGTCGCTGTTCGCCTTTCCCTCGCTCGATGAAGGCTTCGGCATCCCCGTCATCGAAGCCATGGCCTGGGGCGTACCCGTCATCACGTCGGACCGCTCCGCCCTCGCCGAAATCTCCGGCGACGCCGCGCTCCACGTCAACCCGCACGACACCGCGGCGCTGACCCTGGCGCTCCAGACGCTGATGGACCAGCCAGCGCTCCGCCGCGAACTCATTACCCGTAGCCACGATTGGGCCGCACAGTTCACCTGGGATCGCGCCGTCGATGCAACCTGGGCCGCTTATCAGGAACTGCTGTAAACTCTTACTTCGACGAATCCTCGTCGAGGGAGATCTTCAACGCCCGCAGAAACTTCTGGTCCTGCGACGTCCAGGAAAGCTTCCCGGATCTGCTGCGCGTCTTCGGCTCCGGCTGGCCGCCGGACAACTCCCCGGCAATCTCCGCCAGGTCGCCGTCTTCGGCCTCCTCGCCCTCTTCGCGCTTGTTGAAACCGATCGTCGCCTCCAGCACGAGAAACACATCGTACCCGGCGCGCTTGATCTCACCGATCGCTTCCGCAATCCGGTCAGAATCGGACAGGGATTCATTAATTGCATTTCCCAAGTCCTGCATCAGATCTTTCAACCGGTCGTCCAAATGAAAGCCTTTCTTCCCGTCTACTAACCGAACCTGCACTCAGGATACCACCGGGTAGTACCCACCCAGACTCATCGGCTGCCTTCGCGAATTTCTGAAGGGTGCCATATAATCAAAGTGGTTACCACTTCGATGTTTTCGCTGGGCAAAAAGTTTCTATCGCACGTTCTTCCCGGAATCATGACCCCGCTCCGCGTCCTGTGGAACGAGATCATCGCCTTCCTGTTCATCTGTTTCGCCATCTTCGCGGCGCCCAAAGTCTACACCTCCTGGCGCGGCTTCGACGGTGAACCAGGCCAACTGTTCCGGTTGATTATCTCCAGCGTCTTCCTGTTTACGATGCTCGTCTACGGCCTGTCCTCGTTCATACGCGCCAAGAAAATCGCCCGCTCCGGCTCCTAATCTATTTTTATGGCGGAACACCGCGAAGGCCAACCCGGAGAGTTCCCATTTACTCGTGGGATTTATCCGGACATGTATCGCAAACGTCTTTGGACGATGCGACAGTACGCCGGCTTCGGCACCGCCGAAGAAAGCAATCAGCGCTATCGATACCTCCTCTCCCAGGGCATCACCGGCCTCTCGGTCGCCTTCGACCTCCCCACCCAACTTGGCCTCGATGCCGATCATCCCCTCGCCTCGGGCGAAGTCGGACGCGTCGGCGTCGCCATCGGCTCCCTCCGCGACATGGAGCGACTCTTCGACGGCATCCGCCTCGATCAGGTCTCCACGTCGATGACCATTAACTCCACCGCCAGCACCCTCCTCGCCCTCTACGTCCTGGTGGCCGATGCCCAGGGCGCCAGCCGCGCCAAACTCTCCGGCACCATCCAGAACGACATCCTGAAGGAATACATCGCCCGCGGCACCTACATCTACCCGCCCCGCCCGGCGATGCGCATCATCACCGACGTCTTCGCCTGGGCCGGCCGCGAACTGCCCGAGTGGAACACCATCTCCATCAGCGGCTATCACATCCGCGAGGCTGGCTCCACCGCCGCGCAGGAGATCGCCTTCACCCTCGCCAACGCCATCGCCTACATCGACGCCGCTCTGAAGGCCGGCCTCGCCATCGACGCCTTCGCCCCCCGCCTCAGCTTCTTCTTCAACGCCCACAACGATTTTCTGGAAGAGGTGGCCAAATTCCGTGCCGCCCGCCGCCTCTACGCCCACCTCCTGCGCGACCGCTTCCACGCCAAGGATCCCAAGTCGCTCCTCCTCCGCTTCCACACGCAGACCGCCGGCTCCTCTCTCCAAGCCCAGCAACCGGAAGTAAACACCGTCCGCACCACCATCCAGGCCATGGCGGCCGTGCTCGGCGGCACCCAGTCGCTCCATACCAACGCCATGGATGAAGCCATCGGCCTGCCCACCGAAAGCGCCGCCACGCTCGCCCTGCGCACGCAGCAAGTCATCGCCCATGAATCCGGCATCCCCGCCTATCCGGACCCCTTCGGCGGCAGCTACGTCGTCGAAGCCTTGACCGGCAAACTGGAGCAGGAAGCCCGCGCCTACATCGAGAAAATCGACGCCATGGGCGGCGCCCTGCCCGCCATCGAAGAGGGCTACCAGCAAGCCGAAATTCACGACGCGGCCTACCGCTACCAGCAGCGCATCGAAACCGGCGATCAGGTCGTCGTTGGCGTCAACAAGTTCACCAGCAACGCCCCCGCCAAAACCCCCATCTTCAAAATCGATCCCGAAATCGAGCGCCAGCAGATCGACCGTCTCCGCGACCTCCGCGCCTCCCGTGCCCAGGCCCAGGTCGACGCCGCGCTAACCCGCATCGAAACCGCCGCCAAATCGGCCGACAACCTCATGCCGCCCATCCTCGAAGCGGCGAAAGAACTGGCGACCGTCGGCGAGATCGCCAACGCCCTCCGCCGCGTCTACGGCGAGCATCGCTAAGATTTCCCCTGGAGCCGTGCTACCAGGAGAATCCGTAATTAAGGAATCATCCGGCGAATTCCATACGCAGCAACTCCGTATGCTCCCCCCGCCTTGGCACCGGCCCCAACGGCGACTCCTGCCCGCTGATCCGCACCGGATTGCCGAACACCGGCAGCCCATCATCCAGCGTCCATAAACTTCTCACCCCCGGCAGCGCCAACGCCTCTGCCACCGTCCGCACCGCCGCGCACGGCACTTCCGCCGCACGCAGCGCCGCCTCCCACTCCATCGCCGTCCGCGTCAAAAACAATGGTTCCAACTCCGCCAACAGCTCCCCCCGATTGGCATTTCTCAGAATATTCGTCCCATACCGAGCATCCGCCAGGCAATCCGGCCGCCCCACGGCACCGCAAAACCGCCCCCAGATCCGCTCATTCGTCACCCCCACGCTCACCTGCCCCTCCCGGCACGCGAACACCTGGTACGGCACAATACTCGCATGCGCCGCGCCCGCCGGCTTCGGGTCGATCCCGGCCATCAGCGCCGACGCCGTCAACGGCGACATCGCCGCCAGCAAGCTATCCAACAGGGACACGTCCACATAAGCACCCTCACCCGAAATCCCTCGCCGCACCATCGCCGCCAACAGCCCCTGCTGCAAGAACAACGACGCCAACACATCCGCCACCGGGAACGACACCTTCCCGCCTGACGTGTACATCAACCCGCTCGCCGCCTGCAAAATCAGGTCGTACCCCGGCCGGTCCCGGTCCGGCCCTTCCAGCCCAAACCCCGATACCGACCCATAGATCAACCCCGGCCGCGCCCCCCGCAGCTCCTCATATCCCAGTCCCAACCGCGCCGCCACCCCCGGCCGAAAGTTCTCCACAACAATATCCGCCCGCGCCGCCATCCGCCGCACCAGCGCCACGTCATCCGCTTTCTTCAAATCCAAAATCGCGCTTTCCTTGTTC
>CAMATG010000025.1 GCA_945860645.1 Candidatus Sulfopaludibacter sp. SbA3
AGCGGTTGGAGGCGGAGGGGGTGGTGGTGATGGGGACGCGGGTGGATTTGAAGCGGTTTGGGTATGGGTTGCGGGCGGGGAGGCGGGGGTGATTCAGGTTGACGAATTTGTGGAACGGGCGGATATCGAAGGGGCGTATGAGGAGTTGCGGCATGGTGAGGTGTTCGTTGTACCGTGGCCGAAGCAGCGGGAGGCGTCGGCGCGGCATCGCATTTGCAGGGTCTTGGAGCGGGAGGTGGGGCTGCGGTTCGTGGTGGAGGTGGAAATGGGGTTTCGCGCACTACCGGAGTATGAGTTGCGAAAGGCGGGCGTTGGGGTAATTGAGTGCGGAAGGTGGGACCGGGCGGAGGTTGCCGACTATATTTTTGGCGCGCCGGAAATTGTGATTGAAGTGGAATCGCCGGCGAACACGGCACGGGAGTTCCGGGAGAAGGAAGACCTGTGCCTGGCGAACGGGTCGATCTCGTTCTGGGTGGTGTATCCGGACCTGCGGGAGGTGACCTTTGCCTACGCCGAGGGGAGCCGCACGTATCGGGAAGGCGATGTGATTGAGCTGCGCGGGATCGCCGAGGGGCGGGTGGCGGTGGCCGAGTTGTTGGGACCTCGGTAAACCTGACCTGGTCTGATTTGCGTTAGGATCCGGCGATGCGCGGGCGAAAGATTTTGGAAGCTACGACCGGCGAGCCGGTTGCACAGGGTACGGCCGCTCGAAAGCCGGGATCGATGGCGGGTGAGATCTGGATGGCTGACGACTTCGACGAGCTGCCGGCAGATATGGCCGAAGCGTTCGAGGCATTGGCGCCAGACCGTTGAGGCTGTGGTTGGTGCCGTGGTGTTTGGGAAACTCACCATCGTGGGGCAACGCAGCGAGGTGATTGGCTTGCGAATCGGAAACCACGGTGGCCGGATGCTGGCGGCTCCAGTTGCCAGATTACGGGTATGCGCCGGATCAGCCGCCGCCGACGAAGTGGACGATTTCGACCTGGGAGCCGGGGCGGAGTTGGGTTTCCGTCCAAAAAATATTCTTTATTATTACGCGGTCCAGTTCGACGGCGACGCGATCGACGGGAATGGAGAGAATGGCCAAAAGGCCAGTAATTGTAGTGCCATCGGGCACTTGGCGGGGGTCACCGTTCACAACAATTTCAGTCATTTTTGTTCTGGGAGGGGGGTAGTAGGCCAGATTCTTGTCAAACCGTAATTTGACGTGGAACTTCCCCGATCATTATATTTTGTAGAGGGTAAACTCTCCCAAAAGAATGCCGACATCCCTGCAAGAAAGCTACATACCCGTTCTCCTGGCGTGGTTATTCGCCATCGCGAACGCGACCGGAGTCATCGTAACCGGGGCCCTATTGGGCAAGCGAGTGCGCAACAAGTTCAAAGACATGCCCTACGAATCGGGCATGGTGCCGATCGGATCGGCGCGCGAGCGATTCAGTGTGAAGTTCTACATGGTCGCGATGCTCTTCATCCTGTTCGACATTGAAGCCGTGTTCCTGTATCCGTGGGCGGTGGTTTATCGCGACCTGAAGTGGTTCGCCTTCGTCGAGATGATAATTTTCATCGTTTTAGTCCTTGCGGGTTTCTTCTACATCTGGAAGAAGGGCGTGTTGGATTGGACGCACGCCGAGGACATTGAACGGCGATCGGCCGAGGGAACGCTGCACAAGGTGCCGACGCTGAAGAAGGTGGATCATGCTGCCTGAGATTTTGAAAGATAACGCTGTGGCCGCCGCGCTGGAGCAAGCCGATCCCGGCATGCTGACGGGCGGCAACAATGATCTAAACGAATTAACGCTGGAAGTAGTTCCCGAAAAAATCCTGGACGCGTTGCGGGCGTTGAAGGCGCAGAAGTTTGAGCGTCTGTCGACGGTGACGTGTGTGGACCGGTATCCGATGGAGCCGCGGTATGAGGTGGTGTACCACTTGCAATCTGTTTCGCGGAACCTGTTTGTGCGGCTGAAGTGCCGCGTGAGCGGGGAGAAGGCGGAGATTGCTTCAGCGACCGCTGTGTATGCGGCGGCGAACTGGTATGAGCGGGAAGCCTGGGATTTGTTTGGCGTCGTTTTCACGGGCCATCCGAACCTGACGCGGATCATGATGCCTGATTTCTGGGAGGGTCACCCGTTGCGGCGCGACTACCCGGTGCATGGCTTCAAGTACAGCTACCAGAACGAATAACGAAATCCGAAAGAGGAGCGCGGCCGCTCTCTTTCCCCTCCTGCCTGACGCTTCGAACAAGGGAGAGCCCCACAACTATGAGCGAGACGCTAACACCAACCGCCGAAACCGAGAAAAGCGGCCATACACGCCGGATGACCCTGAACATGGGTCCGCAGCATCCGTCGACGCACGGCGTGTTGCGTGTGGTGCTGGAACTGGAAGGCGAAACGGTGTTGAAGTGCACGCCGGACATCGGCTTTTTGCACACCGGTATTGAAAAACAGTTCGAATCGTTGAACTGGCAACAGGGCATCACGCTGACCGATCGCGTGGACTATCTGGCGAACCTCTCCAACAACCTGGCCTACAGCCTGGCGGTGGAGAAGCTGCTGCAAGTGGAAATTCCGCCGAAAGCCCAGTGGCTGCGGGTTCTGTTGTGCGAATTGACGCGCATCAACAGCCACCTGGTGTGGCTGGGCACGCACTGTCTGGACATGGGCGCGATGACCGTGTTCTTCCTGTGCTTCCGGGAACGCGAAGACATTCTGCGGCTGTTTGAAATGTTCGCCGGGCAGCGTCTGATGACCTCCTACATCCGTGTGGGCGGACTGGCGCTGGATCCGCCGCGGGGCTGGGAGAAGCGGGTGCGCTCCTTCATGGAAACGCTGCCGAGCCGTGTGGACGAGTACGAAACGCTGTTGAACACGAACCCGATCTGGGTGAAGCGTACCAAAGGCGTGGGCCTGCTGCCGGTGGAAGAGATGCTGGAAATGGGCATGACCGGACCGTGCATTCGCGCGGCGGGGCTTCCGATGGATGCGCGCAAAATGATGCCGTATTCGAGCTACGAAAAGTTCGATTTCAACGTGCCCACCTCGACCGATAACGACGTGTATGCCCGTTATGCGATCCGGATCGCGGAAATTCGCGAGTCGATCAAAATCATCAACCAGGCGATGGCGGGAATGCCCGAGGGCCCGGTGCAGACGTCGGCGCCAAAGGTGGTGTTGCCGGAGCGGGAAAAGATGAAGACTCAGATGGAGTCGCTCATCTACCACTTCAAGATTGTGACCGAGGGTATCAGTGTTCCGGCGGGCGAAGTTTTCCAAGTGGTGGAATCGCCGCGCGGGGAACTGGGCTACTACATTGTGAGCGACGGCACGTCGAAGCCGTTGCGCGTGCATATGCGGACGCCAAGCTTTGGCAATCTGCAGGCGCTGCCGAACCTGATTGAAGACCGTATGATTGCCGATTCCATTGCCATTATGGGCAGTTTGGACTTCGTGCTGGGAGATTGCGACCGATGACCTTTTCGCCTGAATTGGAAGCGCGTTTCGCGGATTTGCTGACGCACTACCCGCCTGGACGGCAGCGCGGCGCGCTGATCCCGATGTTGATGTACGCGCAGGATGAAGTGGGCGCGGTGACGCCGGACCTGATGGCAGAGTTGGCCAAGCGGCTGGACATTTCGGTGCTGCAGGTGGACGAAGTTGTGGGCTACTACTCGATGCTGCACAAGAAGCCGCAGGGGAAGTACCACATTCAGATCTGCACGAACGTGGCCTGCATGTTGCGGGGCGGCGCGGAACTCTACGAACACGCTTGCAAGAAGCTGGGCGTGGGGCATAAGCAGACGCAGGCGTCGGGCAAATTTTCGTTGGAAGAAGTGGAATGCATCGGGGCCTGTTCGTGGGCGCCGGCGATTCAGGTGAACTACGATTTCCATCACGAAGTGACGGTGTCGCAATTGGATCAGGTGCTGGAGGGACTGCAGTGAAACTCTATAATCCGCCGAGCCCGTTGGAAACGAAGGTTATCTCGAAGCGGTTCGGGGTGGAGAACTCCTGGCGGCTGGATACGTACCTGGCGACGGGGGGCTTTGAAGCCTTCAAGAAAGTCATGGAATGGACGCCGGACCAGATCATCGACGAAGTGAAAGCTTCTTCGTTGCGCGGCCGCGGCGGCGCCGGATTCCCGACCGGATTGAAGTGGAGCTTCGTTCCGAAGAACGTCGAGGGGCCGAAGTACATTGTCGTCAACGCCGATGAGTCGGAGCCGGGGACTTGTAAAGACCGGTTGCTGATGGAGCATGACCCGTATCAGATGATCGAGGGCATTCTCATCGCCGCGAAGGCCGTGGGCGCGACGAAGGGTTGGGTCTACATCCGCGGCGAATACCGCTACCTGATCGACCATTTCGATTCGGTGTTGAAGGAAGCCTACCAGCGCGGGTACCTGGGCAAGAACATTGCCGGGACTGGCTTTGATTTCGACCTTTACTCGCAGACGGGCGCGGGCGCCTATGAGTGCGGGGAAGAGTCGGCTTTGTTGGAATCGCTGGAGGGCAAGCGCGGCGTGCCGCGGATTCGCCCGCCGTTTCCGGCGGTGAGCGGCGCCTTCCAGGCTCCGACGGTTTTGAACAATGTGGAGACCTTCTCTACGGTTCCGGAGATCATCCGGGGTGGCGGGAAGTGGTATGCCGATCTGGGTACGCCGAAGAACGGCGGCACCCGCATGGTGTGTCTGGCCGGTCATGTGAATAAGCCTGGTGTGTACGAAGTTCCGCTGGGCATGAACATGATGTATTTCATCAATGAAATCGGCGGCGGCATGTGGAAGGGCAAGAAGATGAAGGCCACCATTCCGGGTGGTTCGTCGTGTCCGATTCTGCGCGCCGATGAGTGCGATATTCCGATGGACTACGATTCGATGGCCAAGGCCGGCACGATGCTGGGTTCGGGCGGCATGATGGTGATGGACGAGGACACCGATATGGTGAAGATCGCCCTGCGCATCATGCGGTTCTACAAGCATGAAAGCTGCGGCTGGTGCATCCCGTGCCGTGAGGGCACGACGTGGTTGCAGAAGATGTTGTCGCGTATTGTCGATGGCAATGGCGCGATGCGCGATGTGGACATGGTTGGCGAATTGGCCAAGAGCATGTTGGGCCGGACGTTCTGTCCGCTGGGCGATGCCGCGGCGATGCCCACCATTTCGATTGTCGAGAAGTTCCGTCCTGAGTTTGAGGCGTACGTGGCCCGGAATCCTTTCGCTTCCAGCGAACTGGTTCAGGTGGGCTAAGGAGTATTGATGGCGAACATGGTCAAGCTGACGATCAACGATACGGCGGTGGAAGCACCGGCGGGGACGTTATTGATCGACGCCGCCAAGCTGGCTGGCATCGAGATTCCGGCGTTCTGTTACTACGAGGGCATGTCACTGCAGGCTGCCTGCCGCATGTGCCTGGTGGAGATTGAGAAAGCCCCGAAATTGATGGCGGCTTGCGTGGTGCCGGTGGGCGAGGGCATGGTTGTCCGGACCGAATCGCCGGCCGTGGTGAAGGCGCGGAAGACCACTTTGGAATTCCTGCTGACCAACCATCCGCTGGACTGCCCGGTGTGCGACAAGGGCGGCGAGTGCGAACTGCAGGACATGGTGTTCAAGTACGGCGCGGGCGAGAGCCGCTTCACGGAAGTGAAGCAGCACGTGCCGGAAAAACAGTGGAGCCCGGTGGTGTTCTACGACGGGCCGCGCTGCATTCTTTGCTACCGCTGCGTGCGTGTTTGTAACGAAGGCATGGGCGTGGGCGCGTTGGGGATTGTGAACCGCGGCGTGGCGGCTGAAATTGCGCCGTCGCACGGGGATCACCTGGAATGCGACGAGTGCGGTTTGTGTATTGATATTTGCCCGGTGGGCGCGTTGACCAGTGGCGCGTATCGCTACAAGACGCGGCCGTGGGAAATGGAACACGTCGGCACGGTTTGCACTCATTGTTCCAATGGCTGCAAGACGACGCTGGGTGTTCGGAATAACGAAATTGTTCGCGGGAATAACCGGGATCGCTCCGGTTTGAACGGCGAGTTCCTGTGCGTGAAGGGCCGCTACGCTTTCGACTTCAACCATCATCCGGAACGGCTGCAGGCGCCGTTGATGCGGATTAACGGGAAGCTGGAAGAAGTGAGTTGGGCGCGGGCGTTGCAGGCGGTTGTGGAGAAGTTCAAGGCCGGCGGGAAGGCCGGCGTTGTTGGTTCGACGCGCATCTCCAACGAAGAGGCGTTCCTGCTGCAGAAGTTTGCGCGGACGGCGTTGAAGACCAACAATATCGACCATCACCGGTCGGGCGACGTCGTGACTTTGCTGGACTCTTTGAGCGGCAAGACGGCGACGCTGGGCAACGTGGATGACTGCTACAACTCGAAGGCCGTGCTGATTGTGGGCGCGGACATTTCGCAGCAGCAGCCGTTCCTGGCCAACCAGATTCGCGCGAACTACCGGCATCACAAGGCCGGCATTTACGTGGCGACTTCGGGCGCGGTGCGGGAAGACAAGATTGCCAAGGGCTCGGTGCGGACGACGGACAGCGAGTGGCTGGCGGGCGTCGAATCGATGCGCGAGAAGTTGAAGGGCGAATCGGAACTGCTGGTTCTGTTCGGTGACAGCGTGAAGGGCGAGGGCGTCCGGAAGCTGGTTGCGTTCGGCGAATCGCTGGGCATTCCGGTGAAGTACATTTGCCTGGTGGACTACGCCAATTCGCGCGGTGCGATGGACATGGGGCTGCTGCCGGATCTGGGCCCGGGGTATCACGCCGTCGAAGGCGCGCCGGGGATGACGCTGCCGCAGATGATGGCCGCCACCGATTTGGATCTGTTGTGGATTGTCGGCGCCAACCCGCTGGCGCGGCATACGCTGGCTTCGTCGAACGCGTTCGTGGTGGTGCAGGACCTGTTTCTGACCGAGACCGCGCAGCGCGCCGATGTGGTGTTGCCGGCGGCCTCGGCTTATGAAAAGAACGGCACGGTTACCAACGTGACCGGCCAGGTGCAACGGCTGAAGCGCGGCGTGGAAACTGTCGGCGCGAAGACGGATCTGGCGATTATCGGTTTGATCGCTCGCGGTATGGGTGTGAATTTGGGCAAAGTGGACGCCGATGCGGTGTTTGCTGAGATCCAGAAGACAGTGCGCGGCTACAATGTGTCGCTGCCGGTGATTGTGACCGGCGGTGCGGCGCAGACGATGCCGGTGAATGGGCGCGTGGCGTCGACGGTGTTGCCGGAGCTGATTCAGTCTTCGCGCGATACGCTGTTCACCACGGGTACGTTGACACGGTATTCGAAGATTCTTAACGAAGTGATGGAAGCTCCCGGCGGGCTGTACCGCTAGGAAGAGACGCAATGGACTACCTCCTCGTATCAGTCATCAAAACCCTCCTGATCGCCCCGCTTTTGCTGGCGACGCTCGCCTACATCGTTTGGGTGGAGCGGAAAGTGATCGCTCACGTGCAGTTGCGCGTGGGTCCGTACTTCGTCGGCCCGCATGGTTTGTTGCAGCCGATTGCCGACGCCGTGAAGCTGTTGACCAAGGAAGACTTTATTCCCAGTGGCGTGAACCACTTCTTCTACTGGGCGGCGCCGTGGCTGGGGTTGATGTTCGCGGTGACGGGCATCGCGGTGATTCCGTTCGGCCCCACGGTGGACATCTTCGGTACGAAGGTGAACCTGGGGCTGGCCGATATCAACATTGGCCTGTTGTGGATTCTGGGCCTGGGCGGCATGGGCGTGTACGGTATTGCGCTGGCCGGTTGGAGCTCCAATAACAAGTACGCACTGATGGGCGCGCTGCGCTCTTCGGCGCAGATGATCAGCTACGAACTGCCGATGGCGCTGGCGCTGGCGGCTCCGCTGCTGATGTCCAACTCGCTGAACCTGCGGGAAGTGATCGAGACGCAGGCCGGGTTCGTCTACGGCGTGATTCCGAACTGGAACCTGTTTACGGGCTTCCAGTTGATCGGGTTCATCGTCTACATGATCTGCGCGTTCGCCGAAACGAACCGCGTGCCGTTCGACTTGCCGGAAGCGGAAAGCGAACTGGTTGCCGGGTTCCACGTCGAGTACTCGTCGATGAAATTCGCCGCCTTCTTCATGGCGGAATACTGCAACATGATCATCGTCTGCTCGGTGGCGACGGCGCTGTTCCTGGGCGGTTGGCACCCGATTGTGCCGCCGGCTGTGGCGACCTTCGTGCCGACGCTGCTGTTCGGCATCTCCGCCGGGTTCCTGTTCTACCACGGCATGAACAACATCCGCCCGAACGACCGGTATTCGTTCCCGTTCTTCGGCGTGGTGTTCGCGGTGCTGGCGCTGGTATTCCTGATTCCGGGCGTGGGCCCGATCCTGAACTCGCTGTTCTGGTTCTTCGGCAAGGTTGGGTTCCTGCTGTTCTTCTTTATCTGGGTTCGCGCGACATTGCCGCGCTACCGGTATGACCAGCTGATGAAGATCGCCTGGCTGTTCCTGTTCCCGGTGGCGTTGGCCAATCTGGTGCTGACCGCCTTCTTTGTGACGTTGTTTAACAAATAGGGGCATATCAAGAAATGGATCTCGTTCTATTCCTCACCTTCGCCCTGATCGCAGTAGCCTGCGCGATCAACATGTCGCTGCAGCGCCATCCGGTTTCGAGCGCGCTGTCGCTGATCGGCGTGATGGTTTCGCTGGCAGTTTTGTATGTTCTGCTGGGGGCTGAATTTATCGCCGCGGCACAACTGGTGGTTTACTCGGGCGCCATCATGGTGCTGTTCGTCTTCGTCATCATGCTCTTGAACACCGGTGCTGAAAAGATGTCGAAGAAAGCGGGCACGGCGCATTTTCTGGGCTTCCCGTTGCTGGTGATTCTGCTGGCCGTTGCTTCGTGGGTCATCACCAACGCGACCTCGGCGATGAAGCCGGTGAAGTTCGGCGCCTTCACGGGCGGCGGGCCGCGGGAAGTGGGTTGGGAGTTGTTCACCCGCTACCTGCTACCGTTCGAAGTAACCTCCATTCTGATTCTGATCGCGATTGCCGGCGCCTACCGGTTGGCCAATAAGGAGATGGATTAATGTACAGTCTCTTCCCACCGGAGTTCTTCAAACTCACGATCCCGCTGCCGGGCTATCTGATTTTGAGCGCCATTCTGTTTACGATCGGCGTGGCGACGTTCCTGTTCCGCCGCAATGTGATTACCGTGTTCATGGCGATTGAGCTGATGCTTAACGCCGTCAATCTGACCTTCGTAACCTTCTCTAATCACTTTGGGAAAGTGGACGGGCAGATCTTTTCCTTCTTTGTGATGGTGGTGGCGGCAGCGGAAGCGGCCGTTGGCCTGGCCATCATTTTGATGGTCTTCCGCAACCGCTCGACGCTGCAGATCGACGACTTCGACACTCTGAAAAACTAACGCACGATGCAACTCTGGCTTATCCCACTCCTCCCGCTGGCAGGCGCCGCCATCAACGGTTTAACCGGGCGCCGTACCAGCAAGACCGTGCAAAGCATGGTCGCCATCGGCAGCGTGCTGCTGTCGTTTTTATGGGTTGTCAAGACCCTCATGGCGTTGATGCCGCTGGAAGAACGCTACGTGGAGCACTATTTCACGTGGATGGCGAGCGGCGCGCTGAATGTCGGGGTTGACTTCGCTGTCGACCGTTTGACGGCGGTGATGCTGTGCGTTGTGACCGGTATCGGCACGTTGATTCATATCTATGCCACCGGGTACATGCACGATGAAGAAGGCTATTACCGATTCTTCGCGTACCTGAATTTGTTCATGTTCTTCATGCTGATCCTGGTGCTGGGCGGCAACTTCCTTTTGCTGTTCGTGGGCTGGGAAGGCGTGGGGCTTTGTTCGTACCTGTTGATCGGGTTCTACTTCGTGAAGAAGTCGGCGAGCGATGCGGGTAAGAAGGCATTTATCGTCAACCGCGTTGGCGACTTCGGCTTCTCGCTGGCGATGTTCCTGATCGTGGTGACGTTCGGCTCGCTGGACTTCCCGACCGTGTTCGCCAAGGCCCAGCAGTTACCGATCGAACATTCGGCCGGGATTGTGACGGCGATCTGTTTGCTGCTGCTGGTTGGCGCGACGGGTAAGTCGGCACAGATTCCGCTGTATGTGTGGTTGCCGGACGCCATGGAAGGCCCGACACCGGTGTCGGCCCTGATCCACGCGGCGACGATGGTGACCGCGGGCGTCTATATGTGTTCCCGTTCGGCGGCGCTGTTCATGAAGGCCCCGATTGCGATGGACACGGTGGCGATTGTGGGCTTGGCCACGGCTGTGATGGCCGCGACGATCGGCCTGGTGCAGAACGATATTAAGAAAGTCTACGCGTACTCGACGGTTTCTCAGCTGGGCTACATGTTCCTGGCGGTTGGCCTGGGCGCCTTCTCCGCCGGTATCTACCACGTTGTGACGCACGCCTTCTTCAAGGCGCTTCTCTTCCTGGGCGCCGGGTCGGTGATTCACGCCTGCCATCACGAGCAGGACATGCGCCACATGGGCGGACTGCGGAAGAAGATCCCGCACACGTTCAACGTGCTGCTGATTGCGGCGCTGGCGATTGCCGGCTTCCCGTTCATGTCGGGCTGGTATTCGAAAGAAGAGATTCTGGGCGCGGCGCACCATCACCATATGTGGATGTACTGGGCGGCCTGGGTGACGGCCGGCATGACGGCTTTCTACGTGTTCCGATCGATTTTCCTGACGTTCTTCGGCGAGTATAAGGGACATGCGCATCCGCATGAATCGCCGTGGAGCATGCTGGGTCCGTTGTACGTGCTGGCGGCGTTGTCGCTGGTGGGCGGCTACTTCTTCAACATCCCCCACATTCTCGAGCCGGTGTTCCGCGGGATCGTTCCCGAGGGGCACATGGAGCACTCGCTGGCGGACATGATCCTGGGCACTTCGCCTGGCATCATCGGCATCTTCCTGGCCTACGTCGTGTACGTGGCAAAACCGGGGATGGCCGATTCGATCAAGAATTCGTTCAGCGGCGTGTACAACGTTCTGCTGAACAAGTACTTCGTGGACGAGGCTTACGACGCCACGATCATCCACCCGATCGAGCGCACGTCGCGCAACTTCCTGTGGAAGGTTGTTGACGCGGGCATCATCGACAACGGCTTTGTGCACGGTTTCAGTGGCGCCGCTTATAACTTTGGCGGCATGCTGCGGCACCTGCAGGGCGGATTGATCCGAAACTACGCGGCCTGGACGGTCGTTGGAGTTGTGTTCATCTTGGGCGCGCTGACGGTGATGGGAGGTGGCCGATGAATCTCCTCGATATTCTGATCGCGGCTCCGCTGCTTGGTTTTCTGATTACGCTCATGTTGCCTAAGGGCAATGCGGGTCTAGTCAAGTTGTTCACGCTGATCTTCTCGATCGGTGTTTTTGCGGCATCGCTGCTGCTGATCGGGCCGGTGCTGGAACGCCCGGCGGTGATGACGTGGGTGACCGATGCGCCGTGGATCGGCACGCCGGCGATCCGCTATCACGTCGGCATGGACGGGGTGAGCCTGTGGCTGGTGCTGCTGTCGACGCTGTTGACGCCGATCTCGATCCTGCTGTCGTGGAAGTATATCGACCACCGCGTGAAAGAGTTCTTCGCGTTTCTGTTGCTGCTCGAGTTCGGTCTGATTGGCGTTTTTGTCGCCGTCGACCTCTTCCTGTTCTACGTGTTCTGGGAAGTCTGCCTGGTGCCGATGTACTTCCTGATTGGCATCTGGGGTCACGACCGCCGCATCTACGCCGCGGTGAAGTTCTTCCTGTACACGATGGTGGGTTCGGTGCTGATGCTGGCCGCCATCCTCTACATCTACAGCAAGGCAGGGACGTTCGATTACCCGGCGCTATTGCTGATGATGGAGAGCGGCAAGTTCACGATGACGCATTTGGAAGAAACGCTGCTGTTCCTGGCCTTCTTCCTGGCGTTCGCCATCAAAGTTCCACTGTTCCCGCTGCATACGTGGTTGCCTGACGCCCACGTTGAAGCGCCGACTGCCGGTTCGGTCATGCTGGCCGCGGTCATGCTGAAGATGGGTACCTACGGTCTGCTTCGCTTCTGTCTGCCGATGTTCCCGAACGCCTCCAAAGAGAACGCCAACTGGATTGTTGTTCTGGCGATCACGGGCATTATCTTCGGCGCGCTGGTGGCGCTGGTGCAGCCGAATATGAAGAAGCTAGTGGCCTACAGCTCGGTGAGCCACTTGGGCTTCGTCGTGCTGGGGCTGTTCAGCGGCAACCAGTGGGGCCTGGACGGCGCGGTGTACGTGATGCTGGCGCATGGCATTTCGACCGGCGCGCTCTTCATGCTGGTCGGCTTCCTGTACGAACGGCAGCACTCGCTGGAAATTAAAGATTACGGTGGCGTGGCGACGCCGGCGCCGTGGCTATCCACGGTGTTCCTGGTGACCACGCTGGCTTCGATCGGCATGCCGATGTTGAACAACTTCGTGGGCGAGTTCCTGGTTCTGCAGGGCGCCTCGCAGATCAACATCTGGTGGGCTGTGTTCGCGGCGACGGGCGTGATTCTGTCGGCCTGTTACATGTTGTGGATGTACCAGCGGACGTTCTTCGGCGAGACGCCGGACAGCGTGAAGCATCATATGCACGATCTGGGCGCGCGGGAGTGGGCATGTATCGTGCCGCTGCTGGTGCTGATGGTTTGGATGGGCATCGCCGCCCAGTCGTTCCTGCCTTCGATCGGCGCATCGAACAAGACAATCATCGACCGGACGGCACTTCAGACCAAATCGACGACCACCCACGCGGAGGTCTCCAACCATGGACGCTAAATTCTTCCCTCAAACCGCGGAACTGCTTCGCTTCCTGCCGGAAATCATTCTGACGATCGCGGGCACGTTGCTGCTGGTCCTGGAAGGGTTTAAGAAAGACGAAGACAGCCGGAGCGTGATTTCCACGCTGGCGGCGATCTCGATTGGCCTGGCGATGTACGGGACCGTTGTGGCCTACGACAACCCGGGGATGGCGTTTAGCAATATGCTCGTCTCCGACGGGTTCGCGGCGTTCTTCCGGCTGGTGGTTCTGGGCGTTGGCCTGTTGACAGTTCTTTGCTCCACTTCTTATCTGGAGCGGGAGAAATCGAATTCCGGTGAGTTCTACGTCCTGCTGCTCTTCTCGTTGGCCGGGCAGTGCCTGATGGCGGCGGCGAACGAACTGATCATGGTTTTCATCGGCCTGGAAGTGAGCTCGATTGCGAGCTACATTCTGGCCGGTTATATTCGCGACGATAAGCGCGGGAATGAGTCTTCGTTGAAGTACTTCCTGCTGGGCTCGTTTGCGACGGCGTTCCTGCTGTACGGTGTGGCGTGGGTGTACGGGATGACCGGGTCCACGAACCTGCAGGAGATTCGTGTGGCGCTCGACAAGGGCGTGCCTTCGATGACGATGGTGAGCGCGGCGGTGGGCCTGATGCTGGTCGGCTTCGCGTTCAAGATCTCTGCGGCGCCGTTCCAGGTGTGGGCGCCGGACGTTTACCAAGGGGCTCCGGCTCCGGTGAGCGGCTTCCTTTCGGCCGGGCCGAAGGCGGTGGCGTTTGCGGTGATGATTCGTGTGTTCCAGACCGCGTTCGGTTCGCTGATGCCGAAGTTGGAACCGGTGCTGTGGGTGATGGCGCTGGCGACGATGACGATCGGCAACTTCGCGGCGATGTGGCAGAACAACATCAAACGTATGCTGGGCTACTCGTCGATCGCCCACGCCGGCTATGTGCTGGTGGCGGTGACGTCGAATAGCGCGACAGGTACGGCGGCGGCGATGTTCTATCTGGCCGCGTACGGCATGATGAACTACGGCGCCTTCGCGATCGTGACGCACGTCGCCGGTAAGGGCGAAGAGCATGTCACGCTCGATCATATGAAGGGCCTGAGCCAGCGGCAGCCCGCAGTGGCGGCGCTGTTGACGGTTTTCCTGCTCTCGCTGATCGGCGTGCCGTTGACGGCGGGCTTCTTCGGCAAGTTCTACATCTTTAAGTCGGCGATTGATTCGCACATGTACTGGCTGACGGCGCTGGGTTTGTTGAACTCCGCGGTGGCTGCCTACTACTACCTGCGAGTGCTGGTGGTAATGTACATGCACGAGTCGGAATCGACGGAGCCGGTGGAAGCGATTCCTGGCGGGCTGAAGATCACGATGTGGCTGACGGCGGCGATGACGCTGGTTCTGGGCGTGTTCCCGGGGCTGGTGTTGGACTTCGCCACCAAGTTCGCGGTGCTGAATAAATAGTAGCTAGCCGAGAATATCGAGCAAGCGTTGATCAAGCTGGGTGGCCGTTTCGGCCACCTTTGCATTTATGGCGTGGGCGTTTTTCGCTTCGAGCAGCGCCACTACTTCGGCGCTCAGGTCCACGACGTCTTCGGGAGCGGACGCGTCTCCTGAAAGGGGTAGGCGCGCGAGCCGTTCGGCGGCGCGTTGGACGCGTTCCTCGGCTTTTCGCATGCCCTCCGTAGCTGTCGGAAGAAGACTCATTCAAGAGTCATATCGGAAGCACGAGAGAACTCTTGAACTTTTTTTAGGCGATCGGTTCGCCCATCAGGAAAACAACCGCGTGTTGCGATGCCTTCTTATAAATCGGCTCCAGCGCGTCGAGAAGCGGGCGCTGACCTTGCCAGAACGGGAACGGTCCCAGGCGGCGAGGCAGCGCGCAAGACGTGGGTGGCGGGGTGACGTCGCCCATCACCTCTTCGGGAAGGCGGACGGCGCCTTTCCAGTAGGTGTCGGGATCGAGCGGGAGCGGCTGCCTGGGGTCCTCCGGCTTCTCTTCCGGGCCCTCCATTTTGCTGAGATGTTCGCCTTCGCCGTTGGTCAGCTGCGGCAACTGCTTTTCGATCATCGCCAGCAGTTTTTCGCGGCGCATCCCGCGGAGGGCGAACAGGAGAAACGGGTCGCGGTCGAACTCTTCGCCGAGCAATAAATAGACGGCGGCGCAGTGCTTGCAGGGGTTGGCCGTATCCGGACAGGTGCACTGGGCTTGCAGGTCACCTTCGGCGGCGGGGTAGAGGGAGAGGCCCTCCTCCTCGAAAATCTCTTCGATATCGGCCGGCATCTCCCCGGCCAGCAGCCGGGCGGAGAACACGGCCTGCTCGGCCAGACGGCCGGCGATTTTCGCCCAATCGGCATCCGGGAGCGTGTGCATCCGGACGTCAATTTCATACGGCTTCGGCCGCGAGCCCTGGACGCGCGCGACGACCTGCCCCTCTTCGATCTGGATCGAGAGGACGTGGCCCTTTTTTGCATACTCCCGGCCGCGATTCAGGCGTGAGCCCAAGTCGAAGCTCTCGAGCACTTCGATCCACCGCCGCGCCCACCAATTTTCACCGAACTTGCCGCCCTTGGACTGGGCCTTGATGCCGGTGGCGCGCTGCGGTTGGCGGCCGTAGGGGCTGAAGGTGGTCTTGCCGCGCGTCTGGCGCTGGCCAGTATTGCGTGCGTTGCGCGGCGGCGGGCCCTGGCGGCGTCCGCGATTGGCGGGTGGCGCCGCACTCCGGCGGTTATCGTTCTGGGCCGCCGGCGGCGGCGGGGGCGGTGCGGCGGCGACGGGTGTTTCCGCCGCCGGGGCCGAACCCTCGGCGGGCGCAGCGGCGCCTTCGCCATCCGGCTTCGCTCCGCGACGCGGCCGGAAGAATTTCCGGCGACCAAATCCGCGGCCCTTGCTGCCTCCGCCGCCTCCGCCGCCGCGGCCACGGCCCCCGCGTTCGTTCATCAGCCTTCCTCCACAGCCTCTCCGCTCAGCGCGAAGACCGACTTCAACTCTTCGTTCGACAACTCGGTGATCCACTGTTCACCGCTGCCAATGACTTCCTGCACGATGCCTTTTTTGCGCTCGATCATCTCGTCGATCCGCTCTTCGAGCGTACCCACGCAGACGAATTTGTGAACCTGTACGTTGCTCTTCTGGCCGATACGGAAGGCGCGATCGGTGGCTTGGTCCTCCACGGCCGGGTTCCACCAGCGGTCAAAGTGGAAGACGTGGTTGGCGCGCGTGAGGTTCAGCCCGGTGCCGCCGGCCTTCAACGAAAGAATGAAAATCCGGGGCCCGTTGGCGGCGCTTTGGAACCGCTCCACCATCAAATCCCGCTGCTTTTGCGGCGTGCCGCCGTGGAGGAATAGCACCTCTTCCCCATAGCACTGCAGCAGGTGGTGCTGGAGAATTTTGCCCATCTCGGTGAACTGGCTGAAGACCAGCGCGCGGTCCCCGGAGGCCATTACCTCTTCCAGCATTTCGGTCAACCGGGCGAGTTTGCCCGAGCGGCCGGTGGCGGGCGAGCCGTCGCCCAGGAAATGGGCGGGGTGGTTGCAGACCTGTTTGAGCTTGGACAGCGTCGCCAGAATGACGCCGCGCCGGCCAATGCCGTCGGCGGTTTCGATGAGCCGGTAGGCGTCCTTGGCCACCTTCTCGTAGAGATCGGCCTGCTCCTTGGTGAGGGTGCAGAAGACCTTGTTCTCCATCTTTTCGGGAAGGTCGGCGATGATGCTGGTGTCCGTCTTCAGACGGCGCATGAGGAATGGCGCGGTGAGCCGGCGCAGGTTGCCGGACATGGAGGGGTCGCGACCGGTCTGAATGGGGATGAAGAACGTCTTGCGGAAGTGGTCGCGCGTGCCGAGGAAGCCGGGGTTCAGGAACTCCATGACGGACCACAATTCGCCCACGTTATTCTCAACGGGCGTGCCGGTGAGCGCGATGCGGTAGTCCCCTTCGAGCGACCGTGAAGCCCGCGCCTGACGCGTCTCCGGGTTCTTGACGTTCTGCGCTTCGTCCAGCATGATGCCGGACCACTGCACGCCCTTGATGGCTTCGAGATCGCGCTGCAGCAGGCCGTAGCTGGTGATGACGAGCGTGTGCTTGTAGGCGAGCTTGGTGAACTCGTCACCCTTCTCGCGGTTGATGCCGTGGTGCAGCAGCACCTTGAGTTTGGGCGTGAAGCGGGCGGCTTCCTTCTGCCAGTTGCCGACGACCGACGTGGGGCAGATCAGCAGGCTGGGCCGCGTGACGCCTTCTTCGCGATCGAGCTGCAGCAGCGCCAGCGCCTGAATGGTTTTGCCGAGACCCATGTCGTCGGCGAGGCAGGCGCCCAAGCCCCACTTGCGGAGGAACTTGAGCCACGAGTAGCCGCGGATCTGATACGGACGCAGTTTGCCCTTGAAATCCTTCGGCGGCGGCAGGTCTTCGAGAACGGTGCGGCCTTCGAGTTGATCGAGCAACCCTTTGACCCAGCCGGTGGCGATGACGCCTTCGATGGCGAGGGCGGCGTTGGTGTGATAATTCCCCAGCGCCATCTGGATCACCTCGCGCACGGTGGCGTGCCCGGTGACGTTGCGACGCCAGAAATCGAGCGCGATGCTGATCTCCTCCGGCGTGACGTGCACCCATTGGCCATGCACCTTGCACAGGGGCGAGCGCAGACGCTCCAGTTCCAGCAGCTCTTCGCGGCTGACGAGCTCTTCGCCGATGGCGATACGCCAGTCGAATTCGAGGATGAAATTGAGCGACAGCCCGCCCTTCGGCGGATCATCATCGCTACGGACCTTAGCCCGTGCGCTCAAGTGCGAACGCGTGCCGTCGCGGGACCACCAGACGGGAAGCTGGACGGCGAAGCCGCCCTGTTCGAGCGAGATGGCGCGCTGGGTGAGGAAGTCGTAAGCGCCGAGGGTGTCGAGTTCGAAACCTGTTGGGACGGCGGCGCGCAGGGAGCTTTCGATGCGCGGGACGATGGAAGTGGCCTGGGTTAGCGACGTGAGTAGAAATTCGAGAGTGGGCTGGCGGGTGACGCCGGGGAGACGGTCGCCGGAGCCGATCTGTTCGGCGCGCAGGAGGTTGTCGGGATTGTCGACGCTTTGAACCAGATAGCGCACCATCCACGTGCCGCTGTCCTCGGCCGGTTCTTCCAGGCGGAAGCAGAGGCGGAAGGGAGCGTCGGCGGTGAGCGCCACCGGGCGGCGCCATTGGCGAACCTGGGTGGCGATGCGGGAGAGCTGATCGGGGTAGCCCTGGACAAGGCCGTCCTGCGTCGCCAGGGCGTGCAGCCAGCGGTCGTGCGGGCTTTTGCCGCGGGGCGGGTTCTGGCCGGAGAACGAGCCGCGGACGAGGTCGTCCACCATCCAGGCCACGAAGGCGTCGAGCACGATGCGCGACGGCGTGATGGGCGGGTTGTTCTCGTCGAAACTGATCGCGCGGGCGGCGGCGGGCATGGCGGCGGCGAGGGCGGCCAACCGATGACCCTCCATGCCGGGGTAGACCGGCGTCCACTGGGCGGCAAAGCCTTCTTCGACGGCGTCCATGTCGGGCAGGAACTGCTGACGGGCCACCATACCCCCGGCGAAGCGGAGGGCGGAGATCCAGAATGTGACATCGGGACCAACCATCAAGCCGGGGCGAATGACGCGCTGCCCGAAGGTGGCGGCCAAAAAGTCGACAGTCTCCTTTGGCCCCAATTGCATACTTGCAATAGACCACGGCGCCATGGTGAGCGTGTCGTATTCGGGATGCTCGGCGATCAGCGCGCTTGAAGCGAGAGGGCCACTGGGAGCGCTAGGCGCCCACAATACGGCTCGCTGCATCTTCAACTTGGCTAGTTCCCCGCAGTAGGGCAGCGAACTCAGCACTTCGCGCAACAGAACGGGCGGCGCACCATATGGGTAATCCTGCGGTCCACCCCGTTGCGGCTTTCCTTGTCTAGCCGCCCCGTTGTCCTGTCGATGATCTGCCGAAGCCTCCAGCCAGATGGAAAAGTAGCCGTCGTGAACGCCGGCGTGAAGGATCAGCATGAAAGAACTGTCTTCTCATAGATACCACGAACGAGACCCACTTCACGGGGCCCTCTTCGCGTATCCATTCAGGACAGCAACTTATGACGAACGAATTTACTTCCGCGCCTCCTCCGCAGGCGCTGATTATGGACACTGTATTTGGCTTCTTCCGCGCCCGCACCTTGCAGGTGTTTGCCGAGTTAGGCGTAGCCGACGCGATTGCCGCGGGGCGGGATCCTGGCGTGAACGAACGCTTCCTGCGGGCATCGGCGGCGTTGGGATTGGTGCGCTCGCTCGACGTCGGCGGCTACGCGTTGACGCCTTTGGGCGAAGCGTTGCGCGTCGATGTGCCGGGCTCCCTGCATGGCTTCGCCGCGTCGGTGTTGGGCGGCGGGCACTACCGCGGCTGGGGCGCGCTGGCCGAGGCGGCGCGTACCGGCGAATGCGCCTTCGACAAGGTGCATGGCGAGGACGTCTGGTCCTATTTCACGAAGACCAATCCGGCCGAAGGGCGACTGTTCAATCAAGCGATGGCCGGCAGCAGCGCGATGATCGTGCAATCGGTGCTGGCGCACTACGAGTTTCCGGAGCAGGGCTTGTTTGTCGACGTGGCGGGTGGCAGCGGGATGATGCTCTCGGCCATTTTGCGAGCGCGGCCGCAGGCGCGTGGAATTGTGATGGACCTGCCGTTCACGGCGCCGGCGGCGGCCGCTAATCTGCAGGAGCAGGGCGTGGCGGACCGCTGTGTATTTGAGGCGGGGGACTTCTTTCAGAGCGTGCCAGCCGGTGGCGACCTCTACACCATGAAATGGATTCTGCACGATTGGAACGACGAACGAGCCGGCGCAATCTTGGGCACCGTGCATCAGGCCATGCCCGCGCACGCGAAACTGCTGCTGGTGGAGGCCGTCGTCCCCGAAGGCGACGACGCGCAGTTTGGCCGTATGATGGATCTCAACATGATGGTGATGTGCGGCGGGAAAGAGCGCACGGAGCCCGAATGGCGGCAGTTGTTAACTGCCAATGGCTTTGCTCTTTCGCGAGTTATACCGATGCCTGGACCGGTATCTTTAGTGGAGGCGGTGAAGCAGCAATGAGTATCTCTCCCGAACGAATTTTCGGAATGATGCAGGCACATGTGCAGTCGGCCGCGCTGAAGGGCGGCATTGACCTGGGCCTGTTCACGGCCATTGGTGCTGGGGCCACGACCGTGGCGACGATCGCCGAAGCTTGCGGGGCCAGCGAGCGCGGGACGCGTATCTTAAGTGACTACTTGACGGTGGCCGGGCTGTTGACGAAGACCGATGGCGCGTACGGATTGACGCCCGAATCGGCGGTATTTCTGGATCGGAAGTCGCCGTCCTATCTGGGGTCCGCCGCGCAGTTTTTGAGCCATTCGATGAATCTGAAGGCGGCGGCGGACGTGGCGCAGACGGTGCGCCAGGGCTCGACGCTGCTGGATGGCCGCGAGTATCTCGAAATCGAAAATCAGGTGTGGGTGGACTTCGCCGAAGGCATGATGCCGATGATGTTTCCGGCCGCGCAGTTCATGGCGGAGCAGTTGGACGGGCCGAAGCGGTTGTTGGACATCGCGGCGGGGCATGGCATCTTTGGCGTGCTGGCCGCGGCGCGGCATCCGGAGTTGCAGGTGGATGCTCTCGACTGGCCGGCCGTGCTGGCCGTGGCGGAGAAGAACGCGCAGAAGTTCGGCGTGGCTGATCGTTGGAACAAGCTTGAGGGCAGCGCGTTGACGATGGACTTTGGTGAAGGCTACGACGTGATCTACCTGACCAATTTCCTGCACCATTTCGACGCCGCCGAATGCACGGCGATTCTCGGCAAGTGCCGCAAAGCGCTACGCCCGGGCGGGCTGTTGGCGACGCTCGAATTCGTTCCCAATCCGGACCGCGTCAGCCCACCGGCTTCGGCGGCTTTCAGCATGACCATGTTGCTGAACACGCCGGCCGGCGACGCGTACACGCAGGCCGAATTGGAAGCGATGCTCCACGCCGCCGAGTTCACCGAGAATATCCTGCATCAGGTGCCAGCGAGCGCCCAACAACTGATCCTGAGTAGATAAGATAGATGGCAGTGAGAACTGCCATCCCTTTCCTCGCGTTTCTGTTGTTGGCCGCGCAGAAGGACTCGCGCGCTCCGGGGCCGGACTACTTCTCTTCAAACGTTCTGCCCGTCCTGCACAAGGCGAACT
>CAMATG010000026.1 GCA_945860645.1 Candidatus Sulfopaludibacter sp. SbA3
CTGTTCGCGTACCATTGATCGGCAGTGCAACTACGACCGGCACTTCGGCGGCGATAGGGACTTGCGATTTTGCCGGAGGCCGAACCGCCTTTCGTTGGGCGGTTGCGGCTTCCAGCGTGGTGGGATAGGCCGGGACTTACTTGCCGAACTCGGGGTTCAGTTTGCCGTTCGTGTTCTTCAGGTTGAGCACCGTTCCGGCCTTTTTGCCCTTGCAGTCGGCTTCCAGGCGAACTGGGGCGCCTGGAGCGGCGACAAGGGTCAGATCCTTGCAGAATTTCTGATAGGTGTTGTCGTAGGGCGTGAAGCCAAGAGCATTCCGGTCGGTGTAGTACTGCAGCCCTTTGATCGTCCAGGTGGCGGGGACGGACTGTCCATTCTGCTGCTTGCAGGTGGCCTCAACGGTGCTCTTGTCCCCGCTCAGCTTGATGCCCGTGCAGGTCTGATACCACTGGCCATCCCGGGCCTGGGCGGGACTGACCGCGGCAAACGCGGCCCCGATGGCGGCAATCGTCAACACCTTAACCAGACTGAGCTCGCGCTGTTCAAACATGATTCGTAATCTCCTCGTTCTCTCTGTCGGGGCGCTTTGCAATCGGCCCCGTCTACATCCTGGGATTTTTCGGGGCGGAGGTGACAGAGAAGGAAGATTTTTTTGGAATGCCTTTTTCGCTGTTCTTGATGGTGAGAGAGAGGTGGATTGACCTGATACTCTGACGGCTATGTTGGATGTCGCCAAACTGCAACCCATCGCGAAGCGGGTGATCGACCAGGCATTCTCCAGCGGGCTGGCCAGCCTGGCCGAGCACGACCAGGTGTTCTTCCTTTTGTGGAGCTATCCGGGGATGGTCGACAACGGCGGGTTTCCTGCCTTCTTCTATAATTCGCCTGCGGATTATCACCAGGAGACGGTCGGCGCGCTCCGGCAGCTTGGACTTGCGGACCACGCGGAACTACTGGAACAGGCAGCCGCGATTTTGTTCGCTTCCGATGTACCGGCGACCATAGAGGCGCGGAATGCCGCAATGGGCGACGTGCTGGACGATGCGGCGTTCGATGAACTCTACCTGGCGTTTGTGGACCGGGGCGGAAGTGACCGAGTGCTTGGGGTGCTGCAGGATTGGTATTTCTCGCGGGTAGAGTGAGCCGGGAGGGGCGGTGTTCCGGCGGTTGATGGGATTCGGATTTACGGGTAGCGGCTCCTTGGAGTTCCGTTGCTGTCGACGCTGTTTCTCTGGTACGACAGAAGGAGCCGATGAACGATTCGTTGCCCAGCACGCCGTCGTACGCCGCGCTCTTGAAGAGCATCAAGGAGCGGATTCAGACAGCCCAGGTGCGCGCGGCTGTTGCCGTCAACCAGGAGTTGGTTCTGCTGTATTGGGGGATTGGGCGGGAGATTCTTTCGCGACAGGCGCAGGAGGGTTGGGGGAAGAATGTCATCCCTCGCCTCTCGCGGGACCTGGCGTCGGAGTTCCCGGAGATGAAGGGGCTTTCGCCGCGGAACCTCGGTTATATGAAGGCTTTCGCGGAGGCTTGGCCGGATGAACCAATTTTGCAGCAGCCTGCTGCAAAATTGCCCTGGTTCCATAACTGCATCATTCTGGACAGGATAAAGAACCAGGCAGAGCGTCTCTGGTATATCCAGGCGGCCATCGAGCACGGCTGGAGCAGGAACGTTTTAGTGGTCCAGATAGAGGCTGGGCTTTATCGCCGGCAGGGAAAGGCGATCACGAACTTCACCAAAGCCCTGCCGGCTCCCCAGTCCGACCTGGCCCAGCAGCTTCTGAAAGACCCTTACAACTTCGACTTCCTGATGCTCTCCAAGGACGCCGATGAACGTGAAGTGGAAACCGGCCTGGTTGCGCACATCCAGAAGTTCCTCCTGGAACTCGGTACCGGCTTTGCGTTCGTCGGGCGCCAGTATCCACTTGCGATCGCAGGCGACGACTACCGGCTGGATCTTCTCTTCTATCACCTGAAGCTTCGTTGCTTTGTGGTGATCGACCTGAAGACCGGGCCGTTCCAACCGGAATACGCCGGCAAGATGAACTTCTACCTTGCCGCAGTCGATGACATGCTCAAACACCCCAGCGACAATCCGACCATCGGACTCATCCTGTGCAAAGGCAAGAGGGAGTTGGTTGTCGAGTACGCACTTCGCAATCTGACAACGCCGATGGGGATCGCGGAGTTCCGGCACCTGGAGAAGCTGCCAGCAGAGTTGATGGGAAGCCTGCCATCGATTGAGGAGATTGAGGCGGAGCTTGGATCGTCCTCGGCAGACGGGGAGTAAGGGCGATCGTTACTCGAAATGATCTGAGGATGCTATCAATCGGCGGGAAGAGGAGTTGTTGAAGCAGGGTCGCTGAAGGTTCGCGATTATGATCCCTTATTCGAGCTTCGCGCTGCTGACGATTCCCGTGGAGTTTCTGGCGACGGCAGGCCACACTGGTCCGGCTAGCAGCGAGAGCGGAGGGGACTTCATGCGGCCGGCTTCGTAGACTCCGTGTAGCAGCAGACGAGCACCGACATCGCCGCGCCGTATACTCTTGATTGAAACGGCGCCCATTACCGGTTCGACCCACACGGAGTGACGGGCGCGTCAACCTCAACGCTCGAATTCAAGGGAGGATCACCATGAATTCCGAAACCAGCCGTCGTACTTTGTTCCGTGCCGGATTCGTATCTCGTCTGGCCAGTCTGTTGGGGCTGGCCGCTCCAGCGGCAGTTCCTATTCCGGTGCGCGGCTCCGGCCCGTCGGTCTATCAGCGCTTCGGCGTCGAACCATTCATCAACTGCACCTCCACGTATACGATCAATGGCGGTTCACGCCAACTGCCGGAAGTCATTGCGGCCGTCGAACAGGCGAGCCATTACCACGTCAATATCGACGAACTCATGTCGAAAGTGGGTCCACGATTGGCCGAACTGCTTGGGGCCGAGGCCGCGATAGTCAGCTCCGGGGCGGCAGGCGCGGTGACTTGTGGCGCCGCGGCGTGTATTGCGGGTGGCGATCCCGAAAAGATGCAGAAGCTGCCGGACATCACAGGGATGAAGCGCGAATGCGTGGTGCCCAAATGGTCACGCAGTTACTACGATCATGCCGTGCGCGCGACCGGCGCGACGATGATCGAAGTGGAGACGCTGGCCGAGCTGGATCGGGCGTTAGGCCCTCGAACCGCCCTCGCGCACGGCCAGGCCAACCTGCTCGCAGAAGGAAACAAATTCTCACTCAAACAGTACGTCGACGCCTGCCACAAGCATGGCGTCCCCGTTCTCATCGATGCGGCTGCTGATCTTCCGCTCAAGCCCAATCCGTATCTCGCCGCCGGCGTGGATCTTGTCGCATGCAGCGGAGGAAAGATCGTACGCGGTCCGCAGACGTCGGGGCTTCTCTTCGGACGCAAGAACCTGATCCAGGCAGCCTGGCAAGTGAGTTCGCCCCACATCACCTTTGGACGCTCAATCAAAGTGAGCAAGGAGGAAATCATTGGCCTGGCAGTGGCAATAGAGGCCCTCTTTTCCACTCGTAGCCGCGAAGCGGAAGACCGCGAATGGCTGGGCTGGTTTCAGTACGTCAAGCAGCGTCTCGATGAGGTGCCCGGCGTCACAAGCCGGGTCGTCATTCCCAAGGAGAAGAGTTACTATCCGACGTTGCAGATCGATTGGGACCCCGAGGTGATTGGCCTGGAAAACTGGGAACTTGGCAAGCGCCTGCTTGACGGCCAACCGCGTATTATGACTCATGCCGAAGGGGAAGGCCACGGCTTTGTGCTCCGCCCGGCGGCCATGTATCCCGGCGAGTACAAGGTCGTTGCCGAACGACTGCAGGAAGAGTTCCGCAAGGCACCCCGAGCCAAGGCAAAGCCCGCGAGAATACCTCCCGCCGCCAACTTGAGCGGCCACTGGGAGCTCGACATCACTTTCCTGGCAAGTTCGACGAAGTGGCATTTATACATCGACAACGACGGGAACGAACTCAAAGGGGTCTACCGCAGCCCGGTAGTACCCGAAGGAACGCTCATCGGGACAGTTTCTGGCGATCGCGTCGAGATTCGTTCGAGAGGGCGACACGAAGGCATGGATTTCAATTACGTTTTCTCAGGCAAAACGCAGGAAGGAAAAATGGAAGGAATGGTGGCTCTTGGCTGGGAAGATGGGTCCGTGGGGTGGACAGGACGGAGAGTGGGATCGACAGGTTAGCTGAATCAACCATGGCACGGGACTCGCCGTGGCGACTATGCAATGGAGCAGGCCGGGGTGGACAGCGCCCGCGGTCATTCCGTTCCTTGGGGCAACCCGGCGTGGGAGCGGGTGGTGTCCGCAGGAGTCTCATTGCAGTGAGCGGCTCTCAACGGGTCTCAGCCTCCGGACCGTCGCTTCTCTGGTCGCGCCGGCACATCTGCCGTACCCGGCACCACGCGAGTCAAATCGTCGGACAGGATAGACGGCGCCCACATCGTCTCGATGTGCTCCACAACCAACTCCGTGCCGCGTGCGTGGCTAACGAACGGTCGCGTCCTTGGATCGTACATTGCGTCTGTGAGGTCTCGAGCCAGTACGACGTCGAAGCCAAGGCGCGTCATCTGTCGTGTGCCGAACCCGCGGTTCAGGATACAGATGTTCGTATGGACCCCCATCAGCACGATCTTGTCTATGCCCTCTTGCTTACAGAAGTTGTATACCTCCTGGCCGCTATCGCTCACTCCGTCGAAGCCCACAATGTCAATTGCCGGGTGTTCGCGGGTCCACGGGTAGGGCGGGCCCTTGAACGTTTTCAAAATCGGATCGTCACATCCTCCAGCGGAATCGTCGATGGGGAAATCGCGCTCTTCGGCCGGAACGCGCGGGCAGCGATCGATAATCGGGAAAGGGGATGCGGCAACAGGCGCATTCCTCATTCGCTCGCGCCATGGAGTTCCGTCGTAGAACTTCATCGTGTCGCTCGGCGCATGGATGATCATGATGCCCAGACTTCGGGCGGCGCTGACGATTTGATTCATTCGGGGCGCCATCAACGCGACACGCTGCGCTGACATTCCGCACGTGTGTGAATCCCACATGTCGCAGATGATGATCGCGGTGCGTGCAACCGGCCACTGCAATGTTTGCTCAGCGGGTCCGGTCGCTTTCGTTCGCCGGCGCGCACGGAGACTTAGGGTCCCTGGGACCTTGGGCCGATTGGGAAGCGCCGCTAGCTGAGGAGAGGAGGCTGCTGCCGCCAGCATCATCGCTGAGGGAATGGATTGTAGAAGGGACCTTCGGTCGACAAGCCTCATTTCAAGAAACCTCCGCTGCTGGACGTTTGCATCGCAATTGAATTCTTGCAATGACTGCGAGTCTACCAGTACAGAGGGATCGCCGGCGGGTGATGGGGGGGCCGATTCGGGATAACCATCGCGCGCCGGCCCAGATGGGGCGTGGTCAGAATCTCGCCGTCCTGCTCGGCGCTCATCCTGTGCAAAGGCAAGAGGGTGCTGGTCATCGAGTACGCACTTCGCAATCTGGCGACGCCGATGGGGATCGCGGAGTTCCGGCACCTGGAGGAGCTGCCAGCAGAGTTGAAGGGGAGCCTGCCATCGATTGGACAGAACTGGGATTATCCTCGGCGGACGGGGAATGAAGGGGATCAGGCGACTGCGTCGAGGCCCTTGTGCTTGACCAGAGAGAGGAGTTTCAAGGATGCGCCGGAGGGCTTCTTTTCGCCGCGTTCCCATTTGCTGATCAGGCTGGTCGTTACGTTCAGGTAGTTCGCGAATACGGTCTGGCTGACGTGTTCCCTTTCGCGGATTTCTTTGATCTCTTCGGGCGCGAGGTCTTGGATTGGCGTGAGGCATGTCTCGTCGAAGCCACGCATGGTCCGCTTATCGATGGCACCTATTTCATGCAACGCTTCCATGGTCTCGTGGATGGAAGCGAGCGCTTCACTGCGATACTTCTTGCTCATTTTCTGTTACCTCGATGAGTTCTCCGTTTTCTACGAGCCTGGCGATGCTTGTTTCCGGCAACGATAGAAGGTGCTTGGCCGCTTCCTTGAACGCATGTTCTTCGCTATGGGTCAGGTTGCTCTTTTTGCTCTTGGGGAAACCAAAAACGAAGATGGCAAGAGCGCCTTGCCGGAAAAAGATAATCGTTCGGTAGCCCTTGGCTTTTCCTTCACCGGGCCGCGCAACTCGCTGCTTTATGACGCCGGCGCCGAGATTGGCATCCACTCCACCGCTGGTGGCGCGCACTACCGCTGCCCGCAACGAGGCGTCAGTGAGGTTCTCCTTTTTTGCAAAACGCTGAAACCACTTGTTCTTGAGGATCCGCAAATGACACCTCAATCCACTGCGTTTTTACTATAGCACCTGGTGTCATAGTGAGAGTGGGTGTGGCTGGCGGTGTTGTGGCACCGGCCGGCTGGGGGGGGGGCTCGGCGAGAAAGCGGCTGGAGTCGGAGTGGGATAGATGGGTTGGAGCCGACTCGGTTCTTGCTGATAATCGCTAGACTGTGATTGATGAAGGTCAGGGAACGGATCCGGCTCGTGGATCTGACGGCTGGCGCCATGTTCGCACGACGGGCAGCCATCATCATTGCAAGCACTCGGAGAAACCAAACGTTGTGACGGTGCCGGGGAGTGCCGGAGATGATGTCCCAATAGGGACGTTACGAGCAATTTTGAAGGCGGCTGGCGTGGAGAAGAAGGTATGAGTTTGAAATACGCGGTCATTTTTGAGCGGGAGCAGGATAACTGGGCGGCGTATGTTCCGGATCTGCCAGGATGCATGTCTACGGGGCGAACGCTGGACGAGACGAAAGTGAACATCCGCGAAGCGATTGAAGGGCACCTGGAAACGCTGCGGACGTTTGGGGGTCCGGTACCTGAACCATCCAGTTTAGCTGGGGAAGTGGAAGTTGCGACGGGGGATTAGGGAGGGTCCGGGTGTCCGGGGACGGTGGTGAATAGTGTTTGGCGACACTGCGGGCCCAAGTGCTCCCAAAGTCCCAACAGAGGAACTGAAGAAGGGACTCGGTGGCGTGGTATCCGGGGGGGAGGCGGCATCTTCGCCCAACTTCCGAATTGCCGACCATTCGGGCGGGACTCCAGCTTCCCCCAACGGGACCTAAGGACCGCGAAGGCTGCCGACATCTTATCAGTCTCCGCATAGCGAACTGATGGCGTTGGCAAATCGTACGGAAAATCTTCGTGGGGCGACGCGCAGCCGAGGGAAGAATGCAATTGGCTTAACCTCCTGCCGAATGCTGTAGCGAAATCCATCAGATTTCGTACGGCAACTACAAAACCTTAAAGGCGATTCCGGCGGAATGTTTTTATCCTTGCTGATCCTAAAGAGCAGGTGGCGGTTCGGCCTCACTACAGAAGTTCGACCCTGATCGCCTTTTCGTAAAATTTCGGCGGTGGCAGGTTGCTGGGCGCGGTGAAGTCAAGCGCGACTTGGTCAACCGTCGTCGTTGTCTTTCCACATAGCCTCAGCTCGGGATAAATGCGTTGGCAGTCGGGCGTCGGTGTAAAGAATCGATCACAAAAGGCCGACTGCATGAAAGTGAATGACCCTCTCTGGGAAAGTCGCCTTCGGGAATCGTCGCAGACCTCGGCCCAGATTAGTGCCATTCTGCTACAAAACCTTGCGCGGCGAACAAGGTCGTCCAAATCTGCCACCTCTGGGGTCTCGCACACAGTGGGCTTCACAAGGGCTAAGCCGCCGACAGCTTACCCCAGAGTTCACTAGTCAAGATTAGGTTCGACACGTCTACGGGAACCATGTGCAACAATGTCAGGGACACTGGAATTGCGGAGCGGTTTTTGCGACTGCGTTTGTATTCGTTGGCGCACCGGCTATAGCTGATATTGCCGAGACTATTGTTAGGTCCGGGAACCACGAGCTTCGAGATGTGCTAGGACGAATCTTGTATAGACAACGCAATCGAACTTCTTAAACAACTGAATTCATGTCTTACTCTACCTTGATTGATTTGGACGAGTTAATCCTCCAAATTCGTGATAAAAACTCCCGTGAGTATGCGTCTGACGCAGTGAGAGCCCATCGGGCAGGGTTGAACAGGGCGGCAGTCATATTGATATGGACGGCACTCGCGTACGACGTTGAGGCCAAACTTCGCGAGTTAGCGGAACAGGGAGATGCCTCAGCAAAAACGTTCGTCACGGGACTCGATGCTGCTATAGCCAGCAAGAATATTCAGCAGCTCCAAAAGATCGAATCCAGTCTTCTGGATTCCGCCCTAAGTCCGCATGAGATCATCGACGATTTGGACAAAGTGGCACTGGAACGATTGAAAGAAGATCGAAACATGTGCGCGCACCCAGCCTTTACGGGTGACAAGCTACTTTTTGATCCGGCTCCGGAACAGGTGCGCGCCCATATCGTCAAAGCTGTGTTGGCAGTCATGAAGCATGCTCCGGTACAGGGAAAAGCGGCACTTGATCGTCTAAAGCAGGATCTGCTTCAACCATCGTTCCCAACCGATCAAGCGCAGGTCAGCAAATTCCTAGCCGCACGTTATTTCAAGACCCTGAAAAAGTCGCTCGTAGGAAATCTATTGACCGTGCTTTTCAAGCAAATGCTTTTGAACACTGATTCCGAACTGGCGACCGTTACGGTGAACGTGGCACGCGCGTTGGCGGCTGCCAGCGAGAGTTTTCCGCTTGAATATGAGATCACCCTTAAGCAGGTATTTATTCACCAATCGGCCACTGTAGACGATGAAAAGCTCTGGCGTTGGATCAGACTCCTGAGTTCTGATCCACGTGGTTGGCACTGGATCGACGAGGCAACAAGAATGCGCGTGACGCAACTCTTGACAAATCCGATTCCGAATGAAAAAACCTCTCACGTGTCGGATGCCTTCAAGATCCCCGAACTGGCGGAAGTTCTTGGTGTCAAGTATCTGAAACTGGAGGATAAGCAGTTGGAAGTGGTCATTGCGAAATTCCCAGAGCCGCTGTTTGCTGACGCTGCGGTACGCATCTTCGGCAGCTCGGGATCGTTTCGATCGGCAGAGGAACGAGCCGCCACCCTGATTATTCCGCTAGCAAAGCACTTCACTGAAGCGCAGATGCGTCAATTGTTCGCATACGCTTTGGAGAATGGCCAAATCCATTCTGCGGCACGAATTCCGGAGCATTTCGGGAATCTGCGTCGATTGTCTGAGAGCGCCCATCCGACGCTGGCTGGTGACTGGGACCGATTCATAGACGACGCCGAAAAGGTTTCGCAAAGCAAAGCGTGGCGGAAGTCTCCGCTTTGATGAATTGCTTGGACCAAGCGGGTTCGATTCCGCCCTTCGGGAGGCGACTTAACGATATCGATGCCGATCACAGCTACATGCAATAAATGTATAGCGGAGAGGCCGAAAAGTCCTTCCGAGCGACTTTCTTCATTAACGACAGCGGTGGGCGCAACTGGGATGCGGATTTGTGGTGTAATCTGACTCGTTAGCCTTCGGTAGAAGTGCGTTATTGTCGCCGGGCACATAGCTCACGGCGGACCGCGGGTAACAAGCGCCTCGCAATTGCTAATGCACTCGGCCCGTAACTCGAAATGCGCTTCATCCGCCAACGGATGCTCTGAGTGGATCGTCGGCGACTCGTACAGAGATCGAGCTGAGCGCAGGGTCAAGCGCTTCGTCCGAGTAGCGCGTGATTCTACCCGGAGCGCGATCCGACACTTCCCCGATTAAGGCTTCTTGGCAGCAAGTCATCGTCGCTCGCTCTCTCCAAGTAACCGCCGATACGTTGAGAAAGAACACTGCACCACTGGCAAAGCCCTGTCCACCGCGATCCCTTGAGGCAAACCCAGCGGGACAGGAAGTACCATTCAAGGTTTCGGATTTGACGGTGTTGGCGACTGCAGAGCAGGCTTCACAACCTGGTCCAAAAGCGACCTTCCTTGATATCCCGCTAAGAAGCCTATAAATACGCCTCCCCAAAAATCTTCTACAGAGATAAGCGGTTGGGTATCTTTCTTTCTGGCGAAAGCAATTACAAGGAGTATTCCGAGAAGGATGCTGCCGAAGAGTGCTAGAAGCCACGTCACCAATCCCGCCGGTGAGGGCTGCTGTATCAGCAGACTCAGCCCACGGCCTTCCCATATATCGCGGAGCGAGTGCCCCATGATGGAGCCAAGCGTGGAACCCCAAATGAGCGCCTTCAGCGGCGCGCGAACGCTAAGTTGGTATTCCACAGCGTCTTGGTTCAGTGCCCCGTCAATCATGTACTCCATTTGCATATGGAGGTTATACGTAGACGGCGTAAAGAATACTGCCTGAGTAGTCCTCAGAGTAAACGTCTGGACGCTAGAGTTGCCGGGCTGCAGGGATATATCAGGCTGGGCGGCCCCCTCCTTCCTCTGCAAGTGAATCCGAAGATTTTCCAGAATAATCTCGTTGAAGGTCTTGGCTCTGTCCTGGGAATGTTCGAGCCGTTCGATTGCCGAGTCTATCTCCTCCGGCTTCAATATGTCTGCAATCGACTCCGGATCTGGATACGACGGCGAGGCGGTGATGAGCTTTGCCACCGCGTTGCCGGCGATCATCGCCGGACCGACACCCGGCACGAGCAAACCGGCGATTTTCAGGAGCGAGGCGACAGGATCATTGGGCGAGGTTCTAGACTCCTCCTTTGAGGCCTTAATCTCCGGGAAACGTTGGGCCAGAAGCCGCCGCGTAGTCTCCTTAAGTTCCCACTGCCTTTTCTTGATTTCTTGCTCCTTGGAGAGCGCAGCAATATCTATAAACTTCGCTGGCAGCCGTGTCGTTACCGCTCTAAGGACGGCTGGCACGTCGTAGGGGTTGGTTATCGTGATTGAAACAGAAAAGTCGCGCCCTGCTTCAATTTGAGGTGAAGACGTCTCGATCTTGTATCGAAGAGGACCGCGTATTAACCCCGGCGACATGTCTAGAAGTGTACGTCATTCTCGGTCCTTGCTGTAGCGCGATTGAGCGGCATGTCGCCAACTTCGGGTCGGCCCGATAACCGGATGGTCCTATGTTACTCGGCATCTCGCGGAAGGGCCGCTCCCCGCTCTCAAGAAACGGGGTTGGGGAAGTGTCGTTCGCGCTCCGAGTAGATCGTCGGCTACTCGTACAAAGCCTCGGATCGACCCCGGCGCGTCCGGCTATCCGGGGGGCGCTCCCGAGAAACGGCGTTCTGGGAACTTAGACTCCTTCGGTCGAATCACGCGCTACCCGGAAGTTGGCTGACCCGAAGTCCCCTTTTGATGATGACCCGGACTGCGAAGGGGACGGGGTTGCTGCCGGGGGATCTGTAGATCGGATCTCTCGAAACTGATTCTCCTCTGCTGGGGGATCGGGAGGGCGATCTGTTCCCGACAAGCGTAGGGAGGTTGGCGGCAGATGCCATCGACCAACTTGCTACAGCCCTTGTTCGAAACTTCCCTGAGATGAAGGCTCTGTCGTCTCGAAGCCTCAAATATATGAGGGCATTCGCGGACGCTTGGGCCAGGGTTCAATTGTGCAGCAGGCTGCTGCAAAATTGCGCTGGCAGGTCACGACAATCCAGGGAACCAAACTAGACGATCAAAGGGGGCCACGCCGAAGTAGCGAACGCAAAAGGCGATTAGCTGTTTTCCAGCACCAACCCGCCCGGGAGCTCTTCGCCGAAGACGCGGTCGAAGTCGGATTGGGCTTCGCCGTTGAGGTGGGCTTCCAGGTCGGCATCGGTGCCGATGAGTTTGCGGACGAGGCCGGTGGTCTGGGCGTTGACGTCGAGGGTGACGTTGCCGGTCTTTTGGGCCAGGCGGACCAGGGTTTCCGTGGCGTTGGGGACCTTGGCTAAGGACTCCACCCAGCGGCTGGCGGTGCTGGCGGGGAGCACCTGGTTCGTGGGTCCGTAGAAGAGTTTGCGGGAGCCGATGCGGGCGATGCACCAGAGTTCGCTGGCGGCTCCGTCGTTGTTTCTTAGCTTCTTTACCAGGGCGTCGCCGAGTTCGGTTCTGGTTCCGGCGGGGAGATGTTCCAGGCTGCTGGCGGTGCGCCACATTTCGCGCTGCAGGCTGCTGTTGATGCGCTGTACCTTTTTATTTCCTTTGGGGAGGAGGTATTGGGCGATGCGCTGGTAGATGTCGGCTTGTTGGTTCTTGTTCAGGCCGCCGGCGACGCGACCCCAGAAGATGTACCACTCACGTTCCACTTCCACCTGGTTGCCGAACGCCATACCGGCGGCGTAGATGCGGCGGGCTTGTTCGATGCGCAGATCGTCGCCCGGATAGCCGAAGCCGGGGCGGAGGCAGAGGCCGCAGAGGTTCAGCCAGCGGATCTCGTGTTGGGCCGATTTCTTGCGGCCTTCGGCGAGCTCCAGGAACTTGTCGGCCAGGGAACGGATGAGGTCACTGGGCCAGGAGTTGCGGCCGAGGCCGAATGTCTGTTCGAGCTTGGCCGGGAGTTCTTCGGGGGCGCCGGTGCCCGTTGGGGAGAAGACGGCTTCGACCAGGGCGATGCCGGCGACGCGGGCTTCGTCGCTGATGACGGCGGCGGCGCGGCGGGCGGTGGCTGCCTTCTTTGCTTTGCGGAGTTCGAACTGGAGACGCCAGCGGTTGTCGCTGACTTTTGAATCGCAGTAGATTTCGAGCGTTCCGACGGCGGTGAGCTTGGCGCCGAGTTTGACGGGCACGAGTCGTTCGCCTTGCGGCTTGCCGAAGCGGATCAACGCGTTCAAGGGCGCGTGGGCGTGGAGTTCGCCGGATTCGACATCGGTGGCGGGGAACTCGACGACGGCGCCGAGTTGGTCTTCGGTGCGGGTGAGGGAACTGTACAGGCGGAAGCTGACGGGCTTGTTGGCGACCAGCTGCAGGCCTTCCATGTCGAGCTCCAGCGAGCTGCCTTCTTCGGTGCCTCGGGGGGCGAGGCAGACCGTCTTGATGGGCTCCGCACCTTCGCCAATGCCGATGAAATAGGCGCGGGGCAGGCCGCCGCGGACGAGGACGCCGGTGCCGGTGGTCTTGGCGTTGGCGTAGTAGGCGGCGCCGACGGCGACGGCGAGATCGAGATCGCGGTTTTCAAAGATGGCGGGGCGCTTGCCAAACCAGCTTTCCAGCACGTCGGCGACACGCTGGCGGAGGATTTCGGGAATGAAGAAGCCGCCGTTGAAGAGGATGGCGTCGGGCTTCACGTCGCCCGCGCCGGCGAGGAAGGCGGCGAGGTGTTTTGTGACGGCCGGGTCGGAGACGTAGGGCAGGCCGAGTTCGCGGAAGATGGAGCGCTTGTCGTCGCTGGGGCGGTCCGACAGTTCGCACTTGGGCAGGAAGCCATCGAGCGCCAATTCCAGGGCTTCGGCGCGGGTGATTTCGGTGCGGAGCGTGCCGCCGATGATGGACGAGCCGCTGCCGAGGACGGTGATCTCCACCTTTTCCACGGCGGGGTTGTTCAACATGCGCTCTTTGGCGCTGGCGCACTGGCGGCGGAGAGCGGCGCGCTGGCGGAGGGAGAGCGGCTGGCCGAGCTTGGCTTCGACGAGCCAGGCGAGAGTCAGATCGAGATTGTCTCCGCCGAGGAGGAGATGCTTGCCGACGGCGGTGCGGGTGAATTCGACCAAGTCGCCTTTTCGGGAGACCTTGATGAGCGTGAAATCGCTGGTGCCGCCGCCGACGTCGCAGATGAGGACGGTTTGGCCGTCGAACAACGTTTTCTGGGATTCGGTGAGGTGGTTGGCGATCCAGGAGTAGAAGGCCGCGGCGGGCTCTTCGAGAAGAGTTATGTTTTCGAGCCCGGCTTCGCGCGCGGCTTCGACGGTGAGTTCGCGGGCTTCTTCATCGAACGACGCGGGGACTGTGAGGACGATGTCCTGATCAGCCAACGGGTGCGCTGGGTTGGCGGCGTCCCAGGCTTTGCGCATGTGTTCGATGAAGCGGGCGCTGACTTCGACGGGGGAGAGTTCGCGAGCGGATTCCTGGGTGTCCCAGGGGAGGATTTTGGCGCGGCGGTCGACATCGGCATTCGACAGCCAGCTTTTGGCGGAGTGGACAGTGCGGGTGGGGGTTAACGCGCCTTGTTCGCGGGCGTAGGCGCCGACGTAGTTCTGGTCACCCAAGTAGAGAAAGCTGGGGAGGGTGCGGAGGCGGTCTTCGCGGCCCTGGGCGACGAACTGGGGGATGTCGAGTACGTTGATTGTCTGGTCGTCGTCGGACGAATCCATCCAGGCGAGGGCGGAGTTGGTGGTACCGAGGTCGATGCCGATCTTCATTGCGTTTGCTCGCGAACGTTGAATTCCAGTTTCCAGCGGTTATTGTCTTTGGCGACGCACCAGAGTTCCAGGACGCCGGTGGCGGTGACGTCCGCGGCGAGGGTGACGCGGGTGACCGATTCGGCGGCGGCGGGGAGGTGCACTTCGATGGGGGAGAGTTCTTCGACTTCGGGGGGGATGGGGTCGAGGATTTCGCCGGGTTTATCGGCGTGGCGGGAGACGGAGGAGAAGAAGCGGAACTCGGCGGGTTCGCCGGTGAGGAGGCCGAACTCCATTTTGGGGAGCTCGACGCTGGAGCCTTCTTCGAGGCCGAACGGGACGACCGTCAGCGCCTTCATGGGGGCGGGGATGCCGGGGACGGCGGGCATGGAGGATTCGATGCCGATGTAATAGGTCCGGGGGACGCCGCCACGGATGCGGATTCCCTTGCCTTGGCGAGCGAGGCCGTAATAGGCCGCGCCGCGGGCGACGGCGTGCATCAAGTCTTCGCCTTCGAGGACCTGGACCGGTTTTTCGAGCCAGCCGTTGAGGGTTTCGACGATGCGGCGGCGGACAATTTCGCTGTGGAGGACGCCGCCGTTGAAGAGGACGTGGGTGGGGGCGCCGGCCTGTTGGACGAAGCGGGCGAGGTGGGCGGTGATGCGGGGATCGGACGCGTAGGGCAGGCCGACTTCGGCGAGGGCGGCGCGTTTGGATTTGGCGGGTTGTTCGGTTTTTTCGACGGGGGGGAGGAAGCCGTTTAATAGGACTTGTTCCAGGGTTTCGCGGCGGAGGGTGGCTTTGATGGTGCCGGCGATTAAGCCTGTTCCGCGACCGAGGATGGTGACGGGTTCTTCGGTTTGGGTGGCGCCTGGGGCGAGGAGTTTTTCTTTGGCGGCACGGCAGCGTTGCCACAGCATGTGGAGCTGCATGGCGTCCAATTTGGTGTTTTTGGCGGCCAGTTCTTGTTCGACGGTACGGGCGAGCGCGAGATCGATATTGTCGCCGCCCAAGAGGATGTGTTCGCCGACGGCGACGCGTTCGAGGGTGAGTTCGCCATTGGCTTCGCCGACGGCGATGAGCGTGAAATCGGTGGTGCCGCCGCCGATGTCGATGACGAGGATTTTGTCGCCCGAGTGGACGCGTTCGCGCCAGTCTTCGTGGCGTTCGAGCCAGGCGTAGAAAGCGGCTTGGGGTTCTTCGAGGAGAACGAAATTGGCAAAGCCGGCGCGGCGGGCGGCGTCTTCGGTGAGGGAGCGGGCGGAGGCGTCGAAGGAGGCGGGGACGGTGATGAGGACTTGGGCGTCTTTGATGTCGCCGAGGGATTGGCGGAGGTGGGTGAGGTAGGCGGTGGAGGCTTCGAGGGGGGAGACTTTCGTGACGCCTTCGGGGGCGGTTAGCGGGAGGAGGGGGGCGGTGCGGTCGACCCCGGAGTGGGAGAGCCAGCTTTTGGCGGAGTGGACGAGGCGGCTGGCATTTTCGACGCCTCGGCGCTTGGCCCATTCGCCGGTGATGTATTTGGGCGCGTCGTCCCAGGGGAGGGCGGTGGTGCCTTCGGCGAACTCTTTGGCGCCGTGGATGTAGAGGGACGAGGGGAAGAGGCGCTCTTCGCGCAGCTCGCCGGGGCCGGTGAGCTGGGCGATGGGGAGCACGTCCACGGCGGCGCCGGTGGAGGTAGCGATGGCGCAGTTCGTGGTACCCAGATCGATACCGATGACGGTGCCGTTTGCCACGGGTTACTCGACTTCGATTTCGGCGGGGGCGATGATGTTCAGGTTGACCGAGGCGTTGACCTTGGGGAGGTCGACACTGGCGGCTTTCCAGCCTTTGTGGCGGAGGAGGCCACCGGGGGCGCGGCCTTCGGCGGGGACGTTGCCGATGAACTTCAGGCCCTGCTTGGCGTCGGAACCGGCGGCTTCGGACTTGGTGTAGGTGCCTTCGACGCCGTCGATGACGGGTGCGAGGGAGACGCAGCGCTTGAGGGCGACGCCGCACTGTTCGTGGAGCGTGCGGACGGCGGCGCCGACCTGGTCGTCGGAGTAGGCGGCGATGTCTTCCATGAGGAAATCGACTAGGCGGGCGTCGCGCTGGAGGATGCCTAATAGTTGCAGGGCGCCATCGGAGGGTTTGACCTCCGGGACTTTGGGGGCAGGCTTGGGGGCTTCGGGCTTTTTGACTTCCGACGCCTTGATGAAGCCATAGGCCTTGGCGACGTCGGGCGGAAGCTCGCCGCCGAACAAGATACCGAAGAAGCTGCTGAACGCGTTACCAATACGAGACAAATTCTTTTACTCCGAAACTACCAGGATACAACCCTGGGGCGGGGCGGGGCTTGGAGATGCGCTTACAGGACCTTAATCCCTTTTGCGACTTGGCCTTTGAGCAGGAATGTTCTGGCAAAGGCGCCACGTCCGCAGATTTTGAAAGAACCAAAATCCTTGTACCAGTCAGCTTCGGGGACCTCCGGATTCGTGTCGACCCACAGGCGAAGTTGATTGAGATCGGCGATCGTGATGGCGCGATCGCGAAGACGATCGATGAGGTGATTTCGAACGGCTTCCGGGAGATTGTCCCAACGTTCGATCTTGGGCATCAGCCGCCGAAGACCATCCTGCCCAACTGGGCACCGAGCCGTTTGGCAACGTCCGGATCTTTTTCTTCGCGGAACTTCTCAGCGAGATCGAAAAAGGCTTGTTGCTTCCGCTTTTCGGCTTCAATCCCGTTTTCGATCAGCTCGACCAGCATGCGGGCAGCACTGAGCTTTTTGGATTTGGCTAACGTCCGTACTTGAGAAGCTACGTTCGCAGGTAGACTTACGCTTTGACGGACAGTCTTGGGCTCAGCGGCTCGCATAGCACCATTATGCACCAGTTTGCTGCAGCGTCTATGGCCTTTGAGTCGGAGATTTCCTTTGTTCGGAACCTAGATCGGATCGTCTAGATCGTGTGGAAGTCTTAGTGCGGCTAGATCGGATAGCCGCTTCGCGAGCAGCTCTGCCAGTCCGTTATCTGTCGCTTTCAGAACTATTTGGCGCAGGTCCTTCGACATTATTCGGCATACTGGGAACGGTTTCCGGTGGTGCGGAGACCTTTCACCAGGCGAGTGCCCAGCGCAATACAGTTTCGCAACGCCGAAAGTCCCGCCATTGGAAGCCTCAGCCGCCGTTGCGAAATCGCCGGTTTGTGCAAGTCGAAGGGCACTGCCGCCTGCCGCGTACCAATCTGCGGATGCCTTTGCCGTTTATGGCGGGTTACCCGCTAACCACATCGACACACCACGTTTCAATGAACCGCTGGGGTCGTTGCACTTGGTGGCCGGAGCGCCGGCAAGACCTGATGAAAGAAGCATGACGCGAGGGCAAAAACATCAATCAAAGCATCCTCGCGCTGATCCGTTTTGGTCTTGAGGTAGATCACGGAAATCGCACCCCCTGCGATTTTCGCGGTTCCGTCGGGCAGACGCTCGAAACCGACCGTGAAGTCCGTAGCATGGACTATTCGATTCAAAGCGTCCCTTAGTCCTTGGACCTTGGTCAGGCCGCTTGCCGGGGACCATTGCCAAAATGGCTCGTCGAGTTTGAACTGAGTTCGTATTCCGCGATTGTCCAAGAGGCGTCGGACGTGGATTGCAAAACCGATGGCAGTATCTGTTACCGCATGTTCGATGTGGCCCTGGATGCTCGCGCCGTTCGCGAACGGAAACGGCGCGCTGCCGAATGCCCACAGCCTTGCGGCCGCTGCCTCAGCCTGCAGAAGCGCGAAATCGTTGATATCACCAGAAGGAGCCACGGCACTATTGTACTTTGACGATTGCTGTCGGCGAATCCTTGCTCCTTAGGCGGTCCCCTCCAGGAACAGACTTCGCCGATTCACAGGCTTCTGTAGTACACAGAGAACGCCTTGTCACAATGTCGTTATCTAACTGGCACGCGGCGCACCACCGTACCGTTCGCGAACCGTTGGGCTTTTGTTGCCGGCCAGGAACTCACGCCGCGATTTCGAACGTAGCGTTCGCGGAATCCGGGGGCAGTTCCGCGTGCGCTATGCGGTCCAACAGTATTTCCTTGGCTACCAACTGAGCGCGCTGAATGGCGTCTTGTGCGGAATCGCCGTACAGCAGGACGTTTAGTTCTGGAACCTCGGCGATCCAACGTCCATCCACCTCCCGATCCAGTTCAATCGTGAGCTTCATGCCTAAAACGTTACCACCCTCCCGGCGCACCGATGGCGGGGAGGGCGGAGGCGGTGCGGATATTGAGACGCCGGTCGGCGATGGCTGGGGTGGCGTAGAGGGGTTCTTCGAAGTCGTTTCCTTGCGGTAGTTCCCATCCGGCGCCGGCGGTGGCCGTGAGGATGCATGGGGGGCTATCCGTCGTAAAAGAAAGGCAGGTCCCACAGTAAAGAGGCCGACTGGTGTCGGCCATCCGGCAATCATTTGCGGGTTCAATCGCCGAATCAGGTGGACTCAAATAGGCTTTTTTCAAGCCCTGATTGCCGGATGATGCTTAACAAGGTTCCTCGCATCACGGGATTATGGAGGGGCACGGGAACGGAAATCGTACTGCCATGCGCGCATTTTTGCATGATTCTGTGGCTCCCTCGCTGGCGGACCGACACAAAATCGTTTTGTTCCAGAATCCGGCAGACCTCCAAGCCTGAAAGGATTCGCAGTTTACCCAACCGGAACCTCGACTTGAGTTACGAATACCTCGCTGTGAAATCGCCGGGAAACCTCCGAAGATGATGCGGTTTCGAAAAACAGGGTAAGCGCCTCGACGAGATTGGCGCGTGCTTCTTCGATCGATGCGCCCTGGCTGGCGATATCCAACTCCGGGCACAACGCCACGAATCCATCGTCCTCGCGTTCAATGATTGCGGTCATTTGTCGAAGATCAGCCATGGCTTTAGTGTACGCCTTCCCGATCGGTAGTCGACGCCGTCGATGGGCACTCCGGCTTAGATTAGGGGTAGCAAAGTTTTCGTCGAACTGCCGAAGAATTCTCGCCAACATTTCGGTGCGGTGATGGCACACACCCTAGTAGGGGTTCGCGGCGTGTCGCGCGACATCCGCACGCATCAAGCCCAGGCATAGTGCTACCTCACGGCGCGCCGATGGCGAACAGGGCTGACGCGGTGCGGATGTAGAGGTGCCCAGCGGCAACGGCCGGGGTGGCGTAGATGGGCTCCTCGAAATCGTTTACTTGCAACAGTTCCCACTCGGCGCCGGGCTTGAGGACGGCGGCTTTGCCCTGTTCACTGAAGAGGAACAGCTTGCCATCGGCGGCGATCGGGGAGGCGTAGTAGCTATCGATGGCGCCGGTGACGCGGGCGGACTTTTTGAGTTCCCCGGTGGCGGCATCGATGGCCGTGAGGATGCCGCCGGTTTTGACGGTGTAGAGCATGCCGTTTAGGAAAAGCGGGGAGGGTACTTCCGGTACCATGCGAGGCGTTTTCCAGGTGACGTGGGTGGCGGTGATGTCGCCGCGGGCGTTGCCGGGTTTGACGGCGAGGGTGACGTTGTTGGCTTCGCGACGGCCACGGTAGAAGCCCCACTCGCGGGCGTCGAGGACGCCGTCGTTGTTGAGATCGATGGCGGACCAGCTGCCGCCGTGTTTGAAGGGCGGGGGAAGTTCGTCGTTGGCGAGTTTGCCGTCCTTATTGGCGTCGGCTTGCTGGATGGCTTCTTCGAACGGGGGGAGTGGTTTGGCCTGGCCGGGGTCGGCACCGGGGGCCCAGCCGGTGGCGTAGATGGTGTCGTTGTTGGTGACGGCGGTGGCTTTGATCTGCCAGGAGAGGCCTCGGACGGTCCAGCGCTCCTTGCCGTCTTCGAGGCCGTAGGCGGCCAGGAGGTAGGAACCGGGGACGATTACCTGTTGATCGCCATTGGGGGTGCGGAAGAGGGAGGGCGTGGCGAAACCGTGGACGACGGAGGGGCGGGCGGTTTTCCAGAGTTGTTTGCCGGTGTTTTTGTCGACGGCGAGGACGAAGGATTCGAGGTCCTGATCGCAGACGAGGATGAGTTTATTGCCGGCGAGGACCGGGGAGGCTCCCATGCCGTGGAAGTTGGCGAAAGGGGGAAGGGGGAGGCGCCAGCGTTCGTTGCCATCGGGGGCGTAGGAGATGAGGCCGAAATCGCTGAAGAAGACGTAGACGTTTTTGCCGTCGGTGACGGGGGAGGGGCTGGCGGGATTGTTGAGCTGATGGCGCTTTTCGATGCGGGTCTGGGGAATGGCGCGGCGCCAGAGGATTTGGCCGGTTTGGCGGTTGAGCTTCAGAGTGAGGAGCTGGGCGTTTTCGGCGGCGGTGAGGAAGATGGCGTCTTCTGTAAGGACAGGGGAGGCGGCGCCGGGCGGGAGGGGCGTGCGCCAGACGACGTTTTGTTTGGGGCCGAATTCGATGGGGAGGTTGGTTGCGTTGGAGACACCGGAGCCGTTGGGGCCGCGGAAGGAGGGCCAGTCGGCCGCGAAGCCGCAGGCGGCGAGCAACAGGACGGTGAGGCGCATGGTGCTGAAGATTTTATCGCTCTATGAGCCGGGTTTAGGGGGGATGGCGTAGGTAGTGGTTGGAGGCATACTCTTATGCGTTCTACGTTGCTGGTGCTACTGCAGGCGGGGTTGTTGCTGTTCGG
>CAMATG010000027.1 GCA_945860645.1 Candidatus Sulfopaludibacter sp. SbA3
CGGCGACGTCCAAACCCTGCCCTCCCTCAAAGGCGAACCCGATTGGCAGAGCGCCAAACACCACTACGAAAAAGCCCTCGCCTACGCCCGCCGCATGCGCCAGATGGACCCCGCGTCCTTCACCGCTCTCTACGACGAAAGCTATCTGGAAATCCAGGTCGCCGCCGCCGCCCGCCGCCTTGGCGACGCGGCCTCGATCGCCCTCCTCGAAGCCACCGCCCAAAAACTGGAAAAGGCTGTCGCTGAACATCCTAAACAGTTCGAAGGCCACCGCTACCGCTTCATGGCCTATGGCTCCGCCGCCAGCGCCGCCGCGGATTTCAAACAGTGGCCCCGCGCCATGCGCCTCTACGACCGCGCCGTCGCCCTCATGGACGAGATCCTCATCCTCGATCCCAATCGCCTCACCAATCGCGAACCCGTCAGCATCCTCACGGACCGCGCTCTCACCGCCGCCCGCCTCGGCGACAAGGCCAAAATGAAATCCGATCTCGATCGCTGCCGCACCATCGCCGCCGCCATCCCCGTCCCCAACGCCCGCCCTGCCGACCTCCGCATCACCGGCGACTGCTTCGTCGCCTCTGCCGAAAACGCCACGCCCGCCCAGGCCGCCGAATACTACCGCGAGGCCCTCCGCCGCTTCGAAGAAGCCCTCAACCGCCCCGAGCCCAACGAATACCTCCGTCCCCGTCGCGACAAAACCGCCGCCGCCCTGAAGGCCATCCCATGAACGAAATCACCCGCCTCCTCCACGCTTCCCGCGAAGGCGACAACGCCGCCAGCGACGCCCTCCTCGAAGCCGTCTACCCCGAACTCCGCAAGATCGCCGCCGCCTACATGCAGCGCGAATCCGCCGGCCACACCCTCCAGCCCACCGCACTCCTCCACGAGGCATATCTGAAACTCGCCGGCGCCGCCGCCGATTGGAAGGACCGCGGCCACTTCTTCGCCCTCTCCGCCATCGCCATGCGCCAGATCCTCGTCGATCACGCCCGCGGCAAACAGTCCCAAAAGCGCGGCTCCGGCATCGCCCCCGTTCCGCTCGATCAGGCCTTCGTCTATCGCGACGAAGACCCCGAACTTCTCGTCTCTCTCGATATCGCCCTGCAGAAACTCGCCGAAACCGACCGACGCAAAGCCCGCATTCTCGAGCTCCGCCACTTCGGCGGCCTCAGCATCGACGAAGTCGCCGAAGCCACCGGCGTCAGCGTCGCCACCGTCGGCCGCGAACTCCGCTTCGCTGAAGCCTGGCTCAAACGCGAACTCGACGCTTAAGCGAATGTGATCTCACCCTAAGCGCAGCCAGCCACCCGCTAACTCTGCTTCACCGAAGCCAGCCGTCGGCCTTCCCCCTCTCGCAGCGAACCACCCACGGGGACACCCGCGGGCCGCAGGCCGGGTGTCCCCAGACGCCGAACCGCCCGCAAGCCCAGACGCCGTAACACCCCCGCTAATCCAAATACTTCTTCAACCACCCCAAATACCGCCGGAAAACATCTTTCTGATGCACCGGATCCGTCGGGCTGTGCCCCGCCACCGGATACCCAATAAACTGCGTCGCAACCCCCCGGTCCCGCAACGAATGGTAGAACCGGTAGCTCTGCGTAATCGGCACCCGATAGTCCCCCGTAGTCGCCAAAATCAACGTCGGCGCCGTCACATTCCCCGCATACGTCATCGGCGATTGCACCCGCATCTGCTCCATCCGCTTTGCGTCCGTATAAGGCGACCCGCCAAAAGCCGACCCCCTTCGCACGTTCGCATCGCCTAGGTTGTACTGGTCCATCCAATCGGTCACCGAGGCCCCCGCCACCGCCGCCTTCCATACCTTTGGGTAGTTCCCCAACAGCCACGTCGTCATATAACCGCCATAGCTCCAACCCGTCGTCGCCACCCTCCCTTCGTCCACAAACCCACGCTTCTTCAACATCTCAAAACCCGCCATCACATCCTTCCCCGGCCCCGCCCCGGCGTCGTTCCAAATCGCCGCCTGGTAGGCATTTCCCAGGTTGTCGCTCCCCCGGTAGTTCGGTTCGAACACCACCCAACCCTGCGCCGCGAACAACTGCGCGTAATTCGAAAACGCATCCTTCGAAGCCGACCGCGGCCCCCCGTGAATGTAGAACACCAGCGGGTACTTCCGCCCCGCCGCGAACTCCGGCGGATACGTCACCACACCGTCATTGGTAAACCCATCCGGCCCCGCCCATTTCACCGTCTCCGTCTTTCCCAACTCCAGCCCCGCAATGGCCTTGTTGTACTCCGTCAACCGCCGCGGGCTCGCCCCGGCCGAATCCAAAACGTAAATCTCAATCGGCCAACCCGGCTCGCTCCCCGTCAACGCAATCTGCCCGCGCCCGTTCACCGAAGCGTCCAGCCAGAAAGAGGCCGTCGCCACCACCTTGCCCATCGGCACGCGCCGCGCCGCGCCCTCCAGCGGTTGCACCCACACGCCCACCCCGGTCCCGTCATTCGCGCTCACCAACAGCCCCTGCCCGTCCGGCATCCACATCGCCCGCTGCACATTCCGGTCCAGCCCCCGCGTCACGCTCCGCCCCTCGCCGCCGCCAATCGGGGCCACGTAAATCTCATTCACATTCTTCGTGTCGCCGTCCCGCGGAGCCCAGTACGAAACCTGCTTCCCATCGGGCGAAATCAACGGCTGCGCCTCGTCCTTCCGTCGGCCCGTCAATGGCCGCATCTGCCCGCTCTCCACATCGCAAATCTGCACGGAAGCTAAATTAAAATCCCCCGAATACGGCGTCTCCACCTTCACCACCGCCACGGCCTTTCCATCCGGAGTCCACGTCAACGGCGCCGCCGGCGGCGAAGGCGGAAAACTGATCGGCAACGTCCACGCCCCGCTCGTCACCCGCCGCGCTTTCCCGCCAGCCGCCGGAACAACCCACAAATGCGCCGGTCGCGGCGCCGCCGTCACCAGAAAATCGTTGTGCCCAATCTCGAAGGATTTGTTGTGCCGCTCCTCTCCGCTCGCCTTCGGCGCCTCGTCCGTCATCACGTACGCAAACCGCGTCCCGTCTGGCGACCACGCATACTGCTGCACCCCCTGCGCCCCGCGCGTCACCACCGCAGCCTCCCCGCCCGCCATCGGCAGCACCAGGATCTGCAGCTTCCCTTCAACCTGCGCCAAAAACGCCAGACGCGTCCCGTCCGGCGACCAGCGCGGCTGCGCCAGCCCCCGCCGCTCCCGCGTCAACACGCGCTCCGTCCCGCTCGCTGTGTCGATCAACACCAGCGCCGAATCGCTCCGGTTCTCCTCGAAATTCGCCCGCGACACAATCGCCGCAATGGACTTCCCGTCCGGCGAAATCTGCGGGTCCGAAGGCCTAACAATCCGCCCCGGCGTGTTCACGTCGAATCGTTCCGCCGGCAGCGCGCCGGCAACCAGAATCAAGCACAGAAAAAGCCGCATATTGCTACGCAGTGTAACAATGCGGCTGGGCGCGGCCCTTGCCGCGCCCAGCCCTTGGCTCTAAGCCCCCACCGCCATCACCTGCGTCTTCTCGTGCGCGCAGATCTGACGCATGACTTCAATCACCTGCTCATCGTCCAACTCGGCCGCCCGCCCGTCCTGCGGCCGCGCCGCCAGTATCAGGTCGTTGATGCCGATCATTCCCACCAACTCGTCGCCGTCATCCACCACCGGCAGGCGCCGGACTTTCGCTTCACCCATCAGGTGCAGCGCCGCGTGAACGTCGTCGCCCGCCCGGCAATACACCACCGGCGCGGTCGCCGCCTCCACTGCAGAGATATCCCGTGCCGGTACGTTCCGCGTGCCCAGGGCAATCGCCACATCCCGGTCCGTGATCATCCCCAATACGTGCCCATGCGCCACAACCGGCAGGGCTCCGCAATCATGCACCCACATCAGCTCCGCCACTGTCGCCAGATTCGTCTCCGGCCCACAGCACCAAGGCGTGCGCGTCATGATGTCTTCCACTAGGATTCGCATTGCTAACCTCCTGCTCTTCCTGTTGTTTCTACTTGCCGGTCTTGTCGCCCGCGTACCGCAACACGGCCGCCATGACAACCGCTACCGGCATCTGCTCCGGCTCCGTCAGCCAGACCATTCCTTTGTGCAACAATACGTCCACCGCGGCGGCGTTAATCAAGTCGTCGCTTCGATACACATACCCCTCGGCGGCTCCCACCCCCATCAGGTGCCGTGCGTCCCCGTTCATCCGCGCGCCCCGCTCTACGAACAAATGCTGAACCTGGCCCGCGTTGGCCGCCTTCAGGATCTGTCCATATTCCGTGCAATGGCGCCCCTGCCCCGCCTGTGCGAACTCCGCCACCGCCTGCTTCTCCGCCGCGTTGCTCCACTGCTTCATCACCTGCTTGCCCGCCTTGGCCAGCTCAATGTCGGTGGCCCCGCCGTCCGGGCTCATCTGCACCGGCTCCGGCAGCAGTTCGGGGTAGTTGGAAACAGCCGCGAACGCCACTGTCTCTTCCTCCACCCCCGCCAGCACCAGCGGCAATCCCTGTGCCCGCAGCAGCGGCTGCAAACCCCGGTCGATAGCCTTCATGAAGTCTCGCCGGAAATGCCCGCTCTTCTCGCGCGCCACCTCGGACCCGAACCGAACGCCCGCAAAGTGGTTCTTCCCGTGATTGCCTGGGTGCTCGTCGTGCATGAACTCGGCCACGCTCTCCGGAACGCCTTCCGGAATCGGAACCGTCGAAACATCGGCGCCTTCACATCGCAACAGCCGGATCCGCTTCTCCGCCAGTGCCAGCAGTAAATACGCCTGCCGGTAATCCAAATGGGCCAACACAGGGCGCACCGCGAATCGCTCCTCGGCGTGCCATTCCGTTTCCACCGCTGCCCGTACGGCAAAGCAAAACAAACTGCGCGGCGAACGATAGATACAATACCCGTCCGCGTGCCCGGCGCCCAGAGTCTCTTCCGTACTAAGCGCCGTCAATGGCTCTATCAGTTTGGCCACGTCCTGCGGATGCATCCCGCACGCCTCCAAAGCCGATCCCATTCGCGGGATCATGCCCGCCAACTCCACGCCCGATGGGCGCGACCCAGCCCCCCCTCGATGCGAATGCAAGAAAATCGAAAGACACGGCCCTTCCGTCCGGCAAAGCGCCATCAGGTCCGCTGCTGTCGGATACGGGAACACCGCGTTCCCTTGTTGTTTCATCTGCGTCGCTAACATGCCCAACTCCTTCCCACCCGTCTAAGCAACCTTGCACGCCGCCATCCAAAGCTCCTCTCCGAATGGCGCTTCACTTGCACTAGATATGGCAGGCCCCGGAGGGCCCGCGAATGTTCCCATATCGCCGTATCGTCTTCCCCGTCGATTTCTCACCCGGCAACGTCGCCATCGCTCCCTTTGTCCAGGAGATGACCCAGCGCTTCCAGGCCAATCTTCAATTGGTCCGCGCTTGCGCGCCGGAGGTCTTCTACGCCGCCGAATTCGGCTGGCAAATCGCCGCCGCCTCCCCCACCGCGCAGGACCTCGTTGAGACCGAAACCCAACGCCTGAAAGCCTTCGCCGCCGAACACCTGCCACAGGTGCAACCGGAGTTCATCTGCCAGACCGGCCACGCCATCGGTGTCATAGAAGACGTCGTTCGACGAAATAGTGCAGATCTCATCATGCTCCCCACCCACGGCCGCGGCCTCTTCCGCCGCCTCCTCCTCGGCTCCATCACCGCCCGCCTCATCCACGATGTAAGTTGTTCCGTATGGACCGGTTGCCACATCGACCCTTCTAATCTCGGCATCCACGTCCCCTACGAACGCATCCTCTGCGCCGTCGAACCGGGCATGGAAAACAGCCATGTCGTCAAAGCCGCCGAACGCATGGCCGTCGCCTATTCCGCCAGACTCGCCCTTGTCAGTGCCCTCGAGTGGCCTACCAGCGATCCGGCCGTCGACGCCGGCAACTACTGGGATCGCATCCGCACCAACGCCGAAGCCGATCTCGCCGCCTACTCGCGCTCCATGCCCATCGACGTCACCACCCATCTCGTCTTCGGCCCCATCGCCCACGCTCTTCGCGACGCCGTTGTCCAGCAATCGGCCGACCTCCTCATCGTCGGCCGCGGTGAATCCCAAAGCCCGCTGAGCGGCGTCCTCTCTAATCTGTATTCCATCGTTCGTGAGTCGCCCTGCCCGGTTCTGAGCGTTTAAATGCGCCATATCACCCGACCCACTGGGTGATTTGACGCGGAAAGCGAGGTCTGTATGAAGGCTACCGTTTTCCGTGCCTCCGGTCGCTTCGCCGTTGAAGACAAGCCGGTACCTGCTCCCGGTATCGGCGAAGCCATCGTGAAGGTTACGCTCACGACCATCGGTGGATCGGATATTCATATCGTGAAAGGGGAATATCCGGTCCGCCCGGGCCTCACCATCGGCCATGAAGCCGTTGGCGTGATTCACGAACTCGGGGATGGCGTCTATGACTACGAACCCGGCCAACGGGTCCTCATCGGCGCCATCACTCCCTGCGGCCAATGCGAAGCCTGCCTCGCCGGGCACACCGCCCAGTGCGGCGGCCAGCGCGGCGGCTGGCGGCTCGGCAACACCATCGATGGCTGCCAGGCCGAATACGTCCGTATCCCCTACGCGCAGGCCAACCTCGTCCCCATCCCCGATTCCCTCTCCGACGAACAGGTCATCCTCCTCTCCGCCGTCGCCTCCACCGGCTTCGCCGCCGCCGAAAGCGGTCCCGTCAAGCTTGGGGATTACGTCGCCGTCTTCGGCCAGGGTCCCATCGGCCTATGCGCCACTCTCGGCGCCCACCTCATGGGCGCCGCCCGCATCTTTGCCGTCGATAAGAACCCCTTTCGTCTCGAAGTCGCCCGCCGCTTCGGCGCCACCGATACTCTCCTCGCCGTCCCCGAATCGCTCGAAACAATCCTAGCCGCCACCCATCTCCACGGTGTCGATGTCGCCATCGAAGCCCTCGGCATCCAGGACACCTTCTCCAATGCTCTCGCCGTCCTCAAACCCGGCGGCACCCTCTCCAGCGTCGGCGTCTACTCGCGCACCATCTCCCTCGATGTCGCCAGTTTCGGCGACGGCCTTGCCGAAAAAACGATCACCACCTCCCTCTGTCCCGGCGGCAAGGAGCGCATGCTCCGCCTCTTGCGCCTCGTCGAATCCAAACGCATCGACCTCACGCCCTTGCTAACCCATCACTTCCCTCTCGAAAACATCGTCGAAGCCTACGACCTTTGCAGCCAACAGCGCGATAACGTGCTGAAGGTTGCTGTACATGTGCGTTGACTCACTCCGGCGTATACGCTGGTATCGTGATTCGCCATCTCCTTCTCGCCTCGGCGCTGCTCAACGCCGCGCCGAGGCCGCTCTTTACCGATTCCGCCGTCACCCTCCTCGGCGCCCCGTCCCCCGACGGTAAATACGTCAGCCTCGTCGAACACGCCAATCTCGCGATCCGCGCCACCGCCACCGGCCAATCCACCCAACTCACCACCGCCCGCGGCAAAGAGTTCGCCTACTTCTCCGCCTTCTCCCGCGACTCCCAATCCCTCGCCTACGCCTGGTTCAACGACGAAGGCTTCTACGAACTCCGCGTCCTCCCCATCACTGGCGGCCCGCCCAAAACCCTATTCAAAAACCCCGAAGCCGGCTTCGTCCAACCCACTGCCTGGACCCCCGACAACAAGTACATATTGACCCTCCTCTTCCGCAAAGACAACGTCAGCCAGATCGCCCTAATCCCCGCCGCCGGCGGCGAAATTAATATCCTCCGCTCCCTCAACTGGGTCTACCCCAAGCGCATGGACATCTCCCCGGACGGCCAGACGCTGATCTACGACTCCTTCGCCCCCGGCTCCACCACCCAACGAACCATCTACTCCCTCTCCCTCGACGGCGCCACCGAAAAACAACTCACCCCCGAACCCGGCAACCACCTCTTCCCCCTCTACGCCCCCAACGGCAAGTCAATCTTCTATCTCTCCGACAACGATCTGGTCGAACGCCCCCTCCCCACCGGCGCCCCCAAAGTCATCGCCAAAGGCCTCGGCCGCGCCCTCCCCCTCGGCATCACCAACCGCAACGAACTCATCTACGGCCTCCGCACCGGATCGAGCGACGTCTTCCTCGCCGACGTCACCAACATCACCAAAACCGCCCGCCGCGTCTCTATCCAATATCCCAATCGCAACCTCGCCCCCAGCTTCTCCCCCGACGGCAAGCGCCTGGCCTACCTAAGCCGCCGCGGCACCGAAAACTTCGGCGAAGAGTCCCGCGCCGTCGTCATCCGCACGCTAAACACCGACGAAGAACAAGAACAACCGGTAAAAATGGCACACCTCGACCGTGTAAAATGGCGCCGGGACGGCCAGGCGCTACTCGTCAGCGGGAGTGACGGCAAAGGCCGCGGCGGCCTTTTCGAATACGATCTGGCGACCAAAAAGACCAAACCCCTACAAGCCGAAATCGGCGGCCCCTACAAAGGCTACGACTTCCACCCAACGCCCACGGGATACATCTATCTCGACGGCGCCACCTGGAAAGACCAATCCGGCCAACCCGCCCAAGGCCCCCCCGAAGGCATTACCGAATGGCTGCCCCCCACCCACGCCATCCGCGCCAACGAGCTAATCCACCTGACACCCAACGGCGAAAAGAAGCAACCCCTCCCCAACAACCGCCAACCCGGCGCCAGCATCAGCCCCGACGGCAAAACAATCGCCCTCACCGCCGGCCGCGACTCCCAGGAAATCTGGACTCTCCTCCTCCGCTAGTCAGGCCCGCCCATAGGCAGCAAACGACGCACAACCCTGTCAACCCCAGGTCCATTGCAATCTCCCACCACGGCGCGGAACTCCAAAAATGCCATCCATGCGTTACGATCAGCCATGCCCGCGCAAACACGAAGTAAGCCGCAAACACCAACGTCAGTGCGTTCCCGTGTTGCCTGTGGGTACGTGCCACCACCAGTCCCGCCAAGGCCAGCGCCGCCATCTGCCAGATCCAAAAACTCATCCGTCCATCTATCCCCAACTGCTCCCGCAGAATCCGCAGCGGAATTGCCACCATCATCCCAGTGGCAATCGCCCGCAGCGCCAGCCAGGGGTGGGCCTTCACATCCGCCAGCACAGCAATCAACACCATCGCCAGCGCCTGCCGCCATACCCAACACCTAGAGCGCCCGCCTCGGTACTCCTCAATCAGGTCTCCAGCAAACGCCTCATCTCCGCCCGGCAAATCGAATCGTGCCAATAGCCAGTCCACGCCGCTTGGCAATCCTGCTGTCACGCCACACCTCCCAACTCAGGTAGTCCCCGCCACATCGTCTCCAGTGCGCGCTGGGTACTCCGTAGCCTCGCCTCTCCCGCTGGCGTCAATCGGAAATATCGCTTCGCCTTTCCGCCACGCTCCGCCGTGGCTTCCCCCAGTTCCGATTCCACCAACCCTCCACTCTCCATTCGTTCCAACGCCGCATAGATGCTCCCCAACGCCGCCGCTCTGCCGGTGGCCTCCTCGATGTCCCGCGCAATCAACACCCCATACGCGCCGTCCCCGAGTCGCAGCAACGAAATCAAAATCAGAAGTTCTAACTCGCCTAGATGCCGTTTCATCTCTATATCTTCAAGAATACAGAAATAATCAAACAGAATCAATTCATACTGGAGGGATCCGCCCTTCGCTCCATCTCGCCAGTCCCGTCGTGTACGATATAGCGTCGCAAACGGTCACCCATGCCTAACGAACTCCCAGTAGTCCGCCGCATCGCCGCCCAGATCCATACCCACTTCCCCGGCCTCCCCGAATCCGCCCTCGTCCGCCTCCTCGACGCCGCCTTCTGGGCCAGCCTCCGCCGCGAAGAAGGCTTCACTCCCACCATCTCCCTGGCCTACCTCGCTCCCGAAGAATCCCCCAGCCCCATCCTCTTCGACCGCCGTCTCCCCCTCGAACCCGAATCCCTCGCCCGTCTCGCCCCCGCCGTCGAACGCCCCGGCATCCACTTGGGCGTCCTCGCCGAAGCCGACGAACTCTACGTCTGGGGCGCCACCCGCCCGCTCCCCAAGGGCTGCTTCGTCCTCGAAGTCGTCGCCCCCGGCCTCATCGTCGTCAAGCAGCGTGGTCACGACGACGTCCACAAATTCGCCAACCTCGCCGTCCTCGAAGGCGATCAGGCCAAGTTCCTCCGCACCGCCATCATGCCCGCCGGCAGCCCGGCCATCATCAAGACCCTCCTCGGCCAGGACGACTCCGCCTCCCTCCTCATCGAACTCGCCGTCTCCATGCGCAAGCACCGCCGCGGCGGCGCCCTCCTCGTCGTCCCAGCCGATTGCGACACCTGGCGCCAGTCCATCGTCCAACCCATGACCTACCGCGTCGCCCCCGGCTCCCACCGCGAAGACGTCGAAACCATCGCCGGCCTAACCGCCGTCGACGGCGCCACCATCATCACGGAGCAGACCGACGTCCTCGGCTTCGGCGCCAAAATCACCCGCCGCGAAGGCGCCACCCGGGTCGATCAGGTCGCCGCCTCCGAACTCATCGAAGGCTCCGAACTGCAAATCGTCCACCCCACCCAGCTCGGCGGCACCCGCCACCTCTCCGCCGCCCAATTCGCCCAGGACCAGCAGGACGCCTTCGCCCTCGTCGCCTCACAGGACGGCCGCTTCACCGTCTTTGGCTGGTCCCCCAAACGCCAAATGGTCCGCGCCCACCGCATCGAAGCCTTCCTGCTCTAACCCCAAGCCCTCGCATCCACCAGCACCGGCCCCGCCGGCACCTCCAAATAAGCCGTATCCCCCACAAACATCGTCCCCGCCAATGGCACCACAGGGTCCATCCCCTCCACCGCCGTAGTAAACAAAACCTTCACCCGCCCATCCAGCATCAACACCTCCGGACACGTCACCCGCGGCGACCCCGCCAACCGCCACTCACTCAAAATCTCCCCATCCCGAATCCGAAACTCCCGCGCCAACCCCTCCGCCACCGCCTCCGGGTTATAAAACGCAACAATCACCGACTCCCCATCCGGCCCCGGCCGCAGCCCATCCGGAAACAGCGCCGTATCCCGGAAATCCGCAATAATCCGCCGCTCACCCAACTTCTTCCCCACCGCGTCATACGCATAAAAATCCAGCGTCTTGTTCGGCGAATCAATATCCACCAGCCCGCCCGGAAACAGAAACTTCCCATTCGCGCAGACCTGCTCGGAGTGCAGCGTATGCAACGTCCGCGTCGCCGTCTCAAACAAATACATACAGGCAATCCGTTCCATGAACGTCGTATGCTTCGTCCCGAACAGCACCCCGCCCTCCACCGCGTAGCCGTCGTTAATCACCACCCGCTCATCCTCGGTCACCAAAAACGGCGTCCCCACCAACTTCCTCTCCGCCAGGTCATACAACACCAGGCTCCGCTCCAACCCCAACACCAGCACCCCCGGCCGGTCCGTCTCCACAAAGAACCCCACCCGGCCCGGCACCGGATGCGAATCATTCTCCAGCGTCCGCAGGTTCAACAGGTTCATGCTCCCCGTCAGCACCTCAAACGACTCCTGAATCGCCACCCAACCAAGCACCGGGTCTACCGACGGATAGTTCTGCAATACCCTCGGCCCCTCCGGCAGGAATCGCAATCCCGCTGTCTCGGGTGTGAAAAAAGGTGCCGTTTCAAAAATCTGCATAGACTTCCCTTGTATCACGGCGCTTTTGCGCTGATCGCCACACCATCCGCCGTCCCCAACACCATCGCCTGCAGCACCTCCCGGATCGCCACCTGCTCTGGCTCCCAATATCCCAAATGCGCCCCCTCCCCGATACAGAACTCTCGTGCCCCTCCCTGCACTTTTCCGACTGCGTGAATCGCCGGTTCCCACAACGTCTCCGCCGTTCCGGGCCACAAATTCCGGCCAACGTAGTCACCAGCGGCGTACGCATTCACCCAACGGTTCACGCCCAAAAGCTCCTTAGTCCAATCGTTGCTTTCATCCGCCCATTGATATTGAGTGGGGAACCTCTCGCGGTACAGCTGGCGCAGTGGACAACCCATTGAAAAAACGGTGAGCGGAATGTCCCGCAGCGGTGCCAGTTGGTTGATCTGCGCTCTTGTTGGAACCGTATGCAGGAATCGCAGCAGGTCTGCCGTGATCACTGTGCCTTGGCTGTGTGCCAGAATCACGATCGAATCATACTCGCCATCCCGCAACAAGTGCCGAAGCAGCGACACATAGCGGCCACAAACACGCGCCCGAACGTTCTCCTCCAGCGGATGTAGACGAATCCAGTTCACTACGTCCAGAATGACGTCCAGAACCTGCCGGAAGGCGAGGCCGGCAGACTCCAGCGGACCCTTGCCGAGAAGCAGCCCGGCGGCAATAATGCCAAAAACAGCCGTCCACTCAAATGCATGTTGATGCAGCCACGGAATGTTCAATAGCTTGCTTGCCTCGGCCCCCACAGCCACGATACCGGCAATCAGCACGATCGCCCCAACCCACATAGTCCGGAATGCCGCGGATAGAGACTCTCCTAGCCACACTGAATCACGTTCTTTGCTTGTTCCACGGCGACCCAGCTCCGCCAGGGTTGCTGGCAGAAGGCTCCATGCCAGAAACCCAAACGCTAGCAAAAAGAACGCCGTCGCGATCAGGGGGCCCACCGCCGATTCCTTCATTAACTCTTCCCATTTATCTCCGACCGAAACCACTTTCTTATCCAACACAAGGCTCAACGTTCTTCCCGGCTTTCCCGCCTCGGGGGCGCGGAATTCCGGCGCAATCGTCGTCACCGCCGTCTGTGCCAATTGCCACGTGCCAATATTCAGGCAGAACGCCAAAGTGATGGAGAGCACCAGTGTCGCCCAGCCGGTCCATACCGCCCGCCCCCACGAAAAAGCACCGAAAAACAGACTGCCGCCCGTGGCGACAAATGTCACGAGCCACACCACCTTCAAAGACCTCTGTAGTCGGTCTACCAACTGCCAGATCGCCGCTGCCGTTGTCGATCCCTCCGTCAGTACGGAGTCTCCCCATGGCAAAGAGGCAGGTGCAATCGGCCGGATCACAACGAACGCCATGATCAGGCAAAACACAATCATTGCTCCGGGAAACCGCCGGTCGTACTGCGCCGCGATCCATCCCACGCCGCACAACCCCAGGCCCAGCATGGTTAAACCGAACGCGAACGGTACGTCGGCATGTCCTAGTGCGTCCCAAGCCCATGCCGCCGCGCCTGCGCCCACCACCAGCGTTGCCACCAGGGCACTCGGCCATCTGCGGGCACTTACCACTCGGCGTATCAACACAAGCAGCACGAGCGGCGCCAGCCCCGCAGCACCCGCCAGTCCGGGCGCCATCGCTTCCACCGGAACTTTGCAGACTGCCACTAACGGCAGTATGGCCGCGAACTCTATTAGGTTCAACAACGGTACGAACTGTACCAACAGCTTCTCAGCCGCGATGTGGAAGAACAAAAACGGCTCCCACGCCCATGCCCTCCGCGAAGGGGGAGGCTCCTGCTCTACCGTCCACCGCCCCAGACTAGCCAGATAAAAGATCAATTGAAATGCCTCGGCAAACGGACGCCAGATTGCCGAATCCAGCCGCGATAGGTCTGCCCAGTGCATTTCGTACACGCTCGCGTCCACGTTCGCCCGTGCGTGCCGCCCTCGAAGCCGTGTCGCTCGGTAGGTCGTTTCCTTTCCGCTCGGTTTCCACTTGCTCAACTGCGTCCACATGTAGGAATCGCTCGGATTCTCGTCCTTGGCTCGCACCGCTGGTGTTTGCCGCCACCAGGAAATCGCCGCGGAATTGTTCTGCTCCTCTTCCTCCTTCCGCCGCGCCGCTCGTCGTTCCTGATGTGCCGCCTCCCTCCGGTACGCCTCTATCCCCGCACTCCTCGCCGCACGGAACACATCGTCCTGCAGAAACTGCGAATTCCGCACTGCCACCCACGCCGCCTTGAATCCCTCTCCCAGCGCCGCGAAGTGCGCATCCACGAACCGAATAAACGGATCGCCTCTATCCTCCACCCGCACCGCCTCCACCTTCACCCTCACCTCGTCTTCTACAAAGTCTCCCCAATCCTCCGATGCGTTCCGCAACAAGTCCGCCGCCGCCCGCGCCGACGAACATCGCTCCTGGTCCGCCACGCCATGAATCACCACAACCGCCACGCGCTTCGGCATTTGACCTTCTCTCCTGGAAGATGTTATCCTGAAAACCGAATTAGTGTATTATGGCAAACCACGTATCAGCTCTGAAGCGCGTTCGGATGACCGAGCGGCAAACTGTAATCAATAACGCTCGCCGGTCCCGTCTCCGCACAGGCCTGAAGGCCCTCCGCCGTCTCATGGAAGCGAAAGATGCGAACGCCGCCTCGGCCATCGTTCCCCAGACTTTCTCCATCGTTGACCGCGCCGCCAAGTGGGGCGTTATCAAAAAGAACACCGCTGCCCGCTACAAGAGCCGCATCGCACTGCGCCTCCGCAAGCTCCAGGCCGCCTAACCACCTTCCGTCGAAAGTTTCTTCGGCCCGCCTCTCTTTTCGAGATGGCGGGCCGCTTCCGTTTCCGCGTGCCACAATAGCAAGTGCTATGCCTGAAAAGAAGTGGTACGAATACTTCGTCTCCGTCGAAGGAGACAACCAGCCTGAGCAGGCTCCGCCTCCCTCCGGTAACGCCGCCGATGCCATCGCCCAGATCGCGGCCCAGATGAAGCCACCCATGCAGGTCGCGGGCACCCCGCCCCCGCCGGCCATCAAATTCGATAAACCCGCCGCCGCCGTCGCCTCGGGCAATCTCGCCACCTTCGCCGACATCTACAATGCCGCCGAAATCGCCACCCCCGCCCACGGTTACAGCATCCTCAAGGTTGCCGACATGCTCAACAGCGAGCATATCCGCGCCATGCCCGGCGAAGTGAAGAAGGGCTCCATCCTCGTTGCCCTCGAAGCCGCCGGCGTCAAAATCCAGGAAGTCATCCAGGACGCCATCAAACGCGACCAGGCCCTCGACGCCTTCGAACGCGTGCGCCAGAAGTCCGTCGAAGACATCGAAGCCAAAAAGGTCGAAGAGAATCGGAAGATTCAGGCCGACCTCGACAAGTTTGTCGCCGAGCAAAAGGCCCGCCTCCAGGCCAACCTCGCCGACGTCGAAAAACAAAAGGAGGCCCTCGCCTCCTGGCGGATACAGAAGCAACTTGAGGAACAAAGGATCGCCGATTGCGTATCCTACTTTGTAACGGACAATCCCATTACGACAGCTGCACGGGGAAAGGGCAGTGAATAAGTTATGTTTAACAGGCTCTCCAGAGTCATTCGCTCGTTTATAGGATTCTTCATCTCGGTCGCCGAAAACCCCGAGATCATCCTCGAACAGAACATTCGCGACATGAACGATCAAGTCCCGCGAATGAATGAGTCCATCGCCATGGTCAAGGCGAATGTCACCCTCCTCGAAAAAGAGGAAGGAAAATACAAGTTGGAAATGGGCGACCTCACCGCCAAAACCAAGGCCGCCATCCTGGCCGGCCGTGATGATATTGCCGCCTCGTTCGCGGCACAGTTGGAACAAACGCGCTCCGCCCTGGCTCGGACTGGTGGCCAGTTGGGCGCGGCAAAAGCCGCCTACGACAAAGCGATGATGGTGAAACAGGCGTTCCTCCGGGAAAAGGAACGCAAGACACGCGAAGCCATGAATGCCATTCGCGACCATCGCCGATCACAGTGGCAGTCCAAAGTTGCCGACGCCATGGAGCAGTTTGAAGTGGCCGGCGTAAGCCAGACACATGACGAAATGGTACGCAAGATCGAAGAGCAAACCGCGGTCAACGAAGCGCGCATGGACATGGCGCTCAGCAACGTCGATCAGCAACGCTTCGAGATCGAAAAAGAAGCCGAAAAGCTGCAAGCCAACGAACTGCTGAAGCAGTTCAAAGTCGAAATGGGCATGGTGTCGCCGCAAGCCGGTGCTGCCACGCCCGACAAGACCATTGGCGGCCGCGAAGGCGAGAAGTCCCTCTAAAGCGCACAGGCCGCGCAGGCACGGCACCAAAAGGGCGAGTTCCTCGCCCCTCCTGCCGGGCCGGAGCGAGTCCGTAGTGCGCGTGTTCCTCTAAAGGAGACCATAGAAAATGGCTGTGAAGATCGAAAAAGGCGGCTGGGTACTCATATTTGCCCTTGGCGCCGGTATCGTAGGATACGCCCTCAAGGAGTACGGACTCCTCGACAAATTAATCCCCAGCGCCAAAGTGCGCAGCTCCGTCGACATCGGCCGCATCGACCTGCCAACCGCCTCCGGTTCGCAAACCTCCAATGTCGCCGCGACGAACCTCCCCGGCTCCAAACGCGGTTGCGACGACAAGCCCGAAGTGCGTTTCTACCACTGGGCCTGGAATGCCCAAATGGGCCTCATGTTCGCCAACGGCGGCCCCCAATCCACCGACGGCAGCTTCATGTGTAAGGAAGGTGTCAACCTCCGCTTCGTTCGCGAAGACGACGCCGGCAAAATGCAGGAAGCCCTCGTCGCCTTCGCCACTGACCTCAAAAACGGCAACAAACAACCCACCAAAGGCGCCCATTTCGTCGCCATCATGGGCGACGGCGCCGCCACGTTCCTCAAAGGTCTGAACGACACGCTCAAGAAACTCGGTCCCGATTACACCGCCAAAGTCGTCGGCTCCGCCGGCTACTCCCGCGGCGAAGACAAGTTCATGGGCCCGCCCGCCTGGAAGCAGAACCCCGCCGCCTCACGTGGTGGTCTCGTCGCCGGCTACCTCCGCGACGGCGATTGGAACATCGCTCTCAAATGGCTCGGCGATAACAGCCTCTGCAACAACCCCGACGAAAAAACCTACGACCCCAAGTGCCTCAACTGGGTCGCCGCCAGCGACTACATCGACGCCGGCGAAAAATACATCACCGGCTACTGCGAAAAACGCGCCGTCGTCGACAAGGGCAAAAAGACCGGCGAAACCAAGAACGTCTGCGTCAACGGCGTCGTCACCTGGACCCCCGGCGACGTCAACGTAGCCAAGAAAAAGGGCGGCCTCGTCTCCATCGTCTCCACGAAGGAGTACTCCAGCCAGATGCCCAATACCATCATCGGCATCGATCGCTGGATGCAGGACAACCGCTCCACCGTCGAAGGCATGCTGAAAGCCACCTTCGATGGCGGCGATCAGGTCAAGGCCCACGCCTCCGCCCTAAAGCACGCTGCCCAGATCTCCACCGCCGTCTACCACGAAGCCAACGCCGACTATAACTACTGGGAGCGCTACTACAACGGCGTCGTCGAACCCGACAAGCAAGGCCTGCAAGTCGAACTCGGCGGCTCGTCGGTCAATAACCTCGCCGATAACCTCCTCCTCTACGGCATGGTCAAAGGCGCGGCCAATCTCTTCGCCGCCACCTATACCGTCTTCGGTGACATCGTCGTGAAGCAGTATCCCGATCTCGTCCCCAATTACCCCGCCGTGGACCAGATCCTCGATACCTCCTACATCGCCGCCATCGCCTCCCGCTCCGGCGCCATGGCCCCGGCCTCGGTCCCGCAGTTCAACACCAGCGACAAGGTGACCAACGTCGTCAGCCGCAAGGCCTGGAACATCACCTTCGACACTGGCAAAAACACCTTCACCGCCAGTGCCAAAACCGACCTCGAGCAGATGATGAAGGACCTCCTCGTCGCCGGCTCCACCGCCGTCGAAATCCACGGTCATACTGACTCGGTCGGCGATGCCAACGCCAACATGCAGCTCAGCGAATCCCGCGCCTTCGCCGTCAAACAGTGGCTCGAAGGCCAGTCCGCGCTCAGCTTCCCCGAAGGCCGCGTCCGCATCTTCGCCCACGGCCAGCAGAACCCCGTCGCGCCTAATTCCACCGATGAAGGCCGCGCCAAGAACCGCCGCGTTGAAATCGTAATCGGTACTACCGGCAAATAAATGAGCGACCTCAACAAGGTCTTCGTACCCAACCACACGGCCACCTCCGCCTCTATGCGGGTGGTGGTGGCCGTGCAGGCGGTACTCGCCCTCGTCATCTGGTTCGTCGCCCCCTTCCAAGTCCTGCCCACGCCGCCGGAAGTCTTCCGCGCCTTGGGCACCCTCTGGATGGAACAAGGCCTCGGCCAGGAACTCATCACCAGCTTCTTCCTCAACGTCGAATCCCTCGCCTGGACCGTCTTCCTCTCCCTGGTCCTCTGCTACGCCACGGTGATGCCCTTCTTCCGCCCGCTCGCCGCCGCGGTCGCCAAGGGCCGTTTCCTGGGCTTAATCGGCCTCACCTTCATCTTCACCCTCCTCGTCGGCGGCGGCCGCCCGCTCAAGGTCTCCCTCCTCGTCTTCGGCATGTCCGTCTTCTTCGTCACCTCCATGGCCGCCGAAATTGAAGCCATCCCGAAATCGAAGTTCGATCACGCCCGCACCCTCCGGATGTCCGAATGGCAGGTGGTCTGGGAAGTCGTCGTCCTCGGCACGGCGGATCGCGCCATTGAAGTCCTCCGCCAGAACGCGGCCATCGGCTGGATGATGCTGACGATGGTCGAAGGTATCTCCCGCGCCGAAGGCGGCATCGGCGCCATGCTGCTCAACCAGAACAAGCACTTCCACCTCGCCGAAGTCTTCGCCATCCAAATCGTCATCCTCTCCGTCGGCCTCGCCCAGGATTACGCCATCGGCTTCTTCAAACGCATCGTCTGCCCCTACGCCGAACTCACCCTGGAGCGCAAATAAATGCCCAACGGCTACGCCATCGGCGACCCGATCCTCCAGGTCAAAAACATCTCCCTGAAACTCGGTGGCAACCAGATCCTCCGCGGCCTCAGCTTCGACATCCTCGACATTCTCCGCGAAGGCGCCACCACCGGCCAGATCGTTGGCCTCCTCGGCCCGTCCGGCATCGGCAAGACGCAGCTCTTCCGCATCCTCGCCGGCCTCAACAAACCGGACTCCGGCGACGTCCTCATCGGCCACCCCGGCGCCCCCGTCCAACGCGGCATGGTCGGCGTCGTCGCCCAGCACTACCCGCTCTTCGAACACCGGACCGTCTGGAGCAACCTCATGGTCGCCGGCGCCCACAGCGGCAAGCCCCAGGCCGATCGCGAACGCCGCGCCAACGATCTTCTCGATCGCTTCAAACTCCTCGATCGCAAAGATCACTACCCCGCCCAGCTCTCCGGCGGCCAGCGCCAGCGCATCGCCATCGGCCAGCAGATCATGTGCAGCGAACAGTTCCTGCTCATGGACGAACCCTTCTCCGGCCTCGATTGCGTCGCCCTAGACGCCGTCCAGGAACTCATCAACGAAGTCACCCACTCCCACGAACTGAACACTACAATCATCGTCAGTCACGACATCGCCGCCGTCTGCGAAATTGCCGATCAGGTCGTCCTCCTCGGCCGCGAACCCGACGAAAATGGAAAACAAATCCCTGGCGCCCGCGTCATGGCAAAATACGACCTCGGCGAAATGGGCCTCGCCTGGCGAAAGGGAATCGCCTCCGATCCCGTCTTCGTCCGCTTCCTCGAAGAGATCCGCCAGCGCTTCCCCTTGCTCTAGACCGCTACACTGGTAACGTTCGGCATGCCAGACGACTATAACTACAAATCTCAAATCTCCAGCAAAGTCGACGAGATCGAAACCGGCAACGTCAACTACTTGAAGGAAGCCTTCAAGTGGCAGTACAACATCATCGGCCTCGCCGGCGCCGTCGGCTTCGCCCTCGTCTCTGGCACAGCTCTCCCCATCCTCCTCGCCGCCGGCGTGGAGCTCATGTACATGGCCGTCGTCCCCCAGTCCAGCGCCTTCCGCCGCCTCGTTCGCAGCTGGAAATATGAGGAGGAAAAGAAGCAGCACGACCTCCGCGTCCGCGCCCTGCAGCAGCAGCTCACCCCCATGATCCGCGACCGCTACGGCAAGCTCCAGCAGCTCTGCCAGAACATCCGCGCCAACTACGCCCGCCTCTCCAGCACCTCCCAGATCTTCGTCGACCAGATGTCCAATCGCCTCGACGGTCTCCTCCACTCCTTCCTCCGCCTCGCCAACGCCGGCATCACCTACACCGAATACCTCCAACGCGCCAACCCCCGCGCCATCGATAAGGACGTCGAAACCCTCGAACGCGACCTCGCCAAACAGCCCGTCAAAGTCCAGGAAATCAACCGAAAACGCATCGAGATCCTGAAAAAACGCCAGGAACGTTTCCGCAAAATTGTCGACGATCTCCAAGTCATCAACGTCCAGGTCGAAGCCATCGAAGACGTCCTCGAACTCATCCGCGATCAATCCGTCACCCTCACCGACCCGCAAATGGTAACCGAAAAACTCGAAGGCCTGATCGCCGACGTCGAAACCACCGAAGCCACCGTCCGAGAAATCGAAGACTTCTTCTCCATCGCCGGCTCGGACACCATCGCGCCCATGCCCGCCAGCTCCGCGCCCGCCTCCCTCAACCCGTTTGATCAGAAGGACAGGACTCGCTAATGGCCGAAAATCCCTGGCCCCGCTGGGCCCAAGAGCTCTCCGAAAAATACTTCTCCGGCGCCTACGTGCAGTTCATCCTGCATGAAAACGTCCACGACTTGGTCCCCCTCCGCCGCAACGGCGCCCTCGAATTCCTCTCCCTCAAAGACTTCCTCCAAAAGGGCCTCTTCTCCGCCCGCCAGATCGTCTTCGATTACGATCGTGGCGGCGGCCTGTCATTCGCCACCAACGAAATGCAGGCCGACTTCCGCTCCGCCCTCTCCGGTTACGACGCCTTCCACGGGTCCAACTTCGCCGGCGGCCTCCCCCGCAATCCCGACGGGGTCATGAACATCCTCGACAACTACCTCCGCCTCCGCCTCCTCG
>CAMATG010000028.1 GCA_945860645.1 Candidatus Sulfopaludibacter sp. SbA3
GAGATCCGGTTGGCGGCGTTATATGAGGCATACAGGGAGGAGTGGCTGGCGCGGGCGGACTGGCGGAGCCTGCTAGACCGGGAGGGACGGCGGCGGCTGGCGCAGGATTTGGCGTTGCGGCTGTGGGAGACGGATGAGGCGCGGCTACACCATTTGGAGCTGCGGCGGGCGGTGGCGGAGTTGCTGCCAGAGCGGGCGCGGAATTTGGCGGATGTGGATGTGTTTGATAACGAGGTGCGGACGGCTTCGTTCTTCACACGGGATGCGGAGGGGAACTACGGTTTTTCGCACCGGAGCTTTTTAGAGTTTTTTGTGGCTCAGGGGCTGGCGCGGCGGATGGGGGATGACGCCTGTCTGAACATGCGGCGGTTGAGCCCGGAGGTGATTTCGTTTTTGTTGGACTTGTGTCCACGGGCGGATTTGCAGAGGACAGTTGGTAGGATTTTGGAGAAGGGGTATGAGCGGCGAAGTTCGGAGAATGCGCTGCTGCTGTATGTGGCGGGGGGGCTGGAGCGGCCGAGGCGAATTTGTTTGCAGAGTGCGCAGTTGGCGGGCTATTCGTTGGCGGGAGCTGATTTGCGGGGGGCGTGGTTTGGCTCGGCGGACCTCTCCGGGGCGGATTTGTCGGGCGCGCAGTTGTCGGGGGCGTCTTTCGAAGAGGCGGACCTAACAGAAGCGGTGCTGGACAATGCGAAGGCGGAGGGGGCCATTTTCGTAAAGGCGCGATTGGTTGGGGCGCGGCTAGAGCGCGTGGAACTCGCGGGGGCGGATTTTAGCGGGGCAGATTTGTCGTTTGCGCTCAGTGTGGGGACGGATTGTACGTTTGCGGGAGCAGAGTTGTTTGGGGCGGCGTTTGAGAGGGGGCCCGGGACGAAGGAGTGGGCGGTGCAGGGATTTGGCCGATGCTTCGCTGTGGCGTACCATCCGGAGGGGAAGCTGCTTGCGATTGGAGCGGACACGGAAATTGTGATCGCGGATGCGGCGACGGGACTGATCCGGCGGCGGCTTAGGGGCCATCAGAGTTGGGTGAGTAGCGTGGCGTGGCGCGGCGACGGGCGGCAGCTGGCCACGGGATCTGAGGACAATACCGCGCGGGTGTGGGACGCCGAGAGCGGCCAACTGCTGCGCACGCTGGAAGGCCATCTGGATTGGGTGAGGAGCGTGGCGTGGCGCGGCGACGGGCGGCAGTTGGCCACGGGATCTGATGACAATACCGCGCGGGTGTGGGACGCCGAGAACGGCCAACTGCTGCGCACGCTGGAAGGCCATCAGAGTTTGGTGAGTAGCGTGGCGTGGCGCGGTGACGGGCGGCAGTTGGCCACGGGATCTACTGACAATACCGCGCGGGTGTGGGACGCCGAGAGCGGCCAACTGCTGCGCACGTTGGAGATGTCCACTCCAGTCACAAGCGTGGATTGGCAGGGCGACCGTCTGGTTGTGAGTTGTGCGGATGGCAGCACGGTGATTTGGAATCCGGAAACTGGCGAAAAGCAAAAGCAGATGACGCTCTACGGATTCGACGATGGCGCCTGGCTGGCGCTGTTCCCGAACAATGAGTTTGCCGGGGATGAACTGGGTAAGAGCCGCCTGTTCATGCCGGGCGAAGGCTGGGCGATGCTGCCTTCACGGCTCTTCCCGGAGAGGGAACGGCACTTGGAGCGGATTGCGGATTGAGCGCGGGGCTGTGCAGCCGAGGCATGGGCATTTATTCGCGCTGGCGCGGGACGCTGGCGATGCTGGGCATGCATAGGAAGGGGAAGGTGCGCGCGGCGGCGACAGAGTGGCGGGCGGAGTAGGGGCGGTAGCGGCGGGAGGTTTCGGTTCTTGGGTTTTGCCCGGACAGTCCCCGGGGTGGTCGTGGTGGGCTGTTGGTATGCGGGGAAAGGCAAGAATCCTGGGGTTCGGGCGAATGGCGTCCGGAGGACGGTGGGGTTGGCTACGCGCGTGCATAGATATTGCTGGATGTTGATTGGCGTGCCTGCGCACGACTTTCGCAGTTCCGTGAATGTTCGTAGCAAAAGGAAACATAGTTATGCAGAAAATGATTCTGGCGTTCGCTTTGACGGTCGCTTCCGTCGCGGCGGCGGACCCTTCGACGCGGTTGGAACGGCAGATCCGCCATGAACTGGTGATGTTGCCCTATTACGGCGTGTTTGACCGGCTTGTTTACTCCGTCAACGGCGGCACGGTGACACTGATGGGGGAAGTGACGCGACCGACGTTGAAGTCGTCGGCGGAGAATGTGATTAAAGACCTCGAGGGGATTACGAAAGTGGAAAACAAGATCACCGTTCTCCCTCTATCCCCCAATGACGACAACCTGCGGATCGCGCTTTATCGCGCCATCTATGGCCAGTCCGCGCTGAATCGGTATGCGCTGCAGGCGGTTCCTTCCATCCATATCATCGTGGACAGGGGGAATGTCGTCCTGGACGGCTTCGTGAGCAACGATGGCGATCGGAATATCGCGAACATTCAGGCCAACTCCGTGGCGGGTGTCTTCTCCGTCCAGAATAACTTGCAGGTTGATGGAGCGCCGAGCAAGGCTCCGGCGAAACAGGGCGAGAAGTAAGTAACTGCCGGCCGATTGGGCTTGTCCCATAAAAAAGGGAGACAACTGGTGTCTCCCTTTTCGGCGTTCGATTTGTTTTCTACTTACGCAGCCCGGGACTGGGAAAGAGATGCCCGGCATAATCGGTGATTCTGGCGGCGGCGAGGCCGATGAGCGCGCCCTTGACCTGGTTCCACATTTCCGATTCCCCTTTTGCGGCGCGTGGCTGTGTTAGAGGCCGGCGGCGGCCGCCGCCACCGCCGCCTATGAGCAGGGATAAGGCAATGCCTCCTACGAAGGCGATGGCAAGCAGAGTGCCGGGCTTTGCGTCGAATTGCTGCTTCCAGTCCATGGCGGAGACCGCCCTGGTTTCGAGTTCGTGGAGGTTGGCGTTCAGTTCCATGCGCGCGTGATCGATCTGCGCTTCTATTTGTTCTTTGGTCTGGGTCATGCGTGGTCCTCCTGAATGGACTCGACGGGGGTATTGTTTGCAGGTACGGGCGGGGCCGCTTTGTTTCCGGCGTTCAGCAGGATGGCGGCGGCGGCGGCCATTGCCACCGCCACGATCAACGCCGAGGACCATTCCGGAAGCACCCTAGTCAGCGCATGGAAGGCGCTGACCAGGGTGAACAGAACGGCGAAAATGCCTGCGAGGGCACCCGAGGCGAGGAGTGCGATGCGGCGCTTTGCCGCAACCACTTCGTCGCGCAGCCCGGTTTTCACGAGCAGGACTTCGGCGCGGATGATCTCCTGCGCGTTGCCGATGATGTCGGAAAACACCGTCGATACGGATCGGTCCGCCATGATCGTCCGCCTTACCCGTTGCTGTTGTTCCGGGAGAACGTCCGGCCGATGAGGAAGCCGACGGCAATGGCGGCGAGCATGGACGGACCGGGGTTGCGTTTGACCAGGCTGGAGACATCGGCCATGATCTTGGTGCTGCTGTTTTCGCGCATCCAGTCGGCCGTGGTATCGAGCGCGCTGGCGGTGGAGTGGGCCATGCTGGTGAGCTTGTCTCCGCCCGACATACTACCGGCGTTCTGGTGCAGGGACGAAGCGGCATCTTTCAAGCCGGTAGCGGCGGCTTCCCGGTTGTCATCGAACTTATTGGCGGCGGTGGCGCCGAAGCCGGAGACGGTATCTTTGACCTGGGTGGCCATGTTGGAGATCTTGTCTCCGAGTTGCGGCGGGGCCGGGACGGCTAACGGGCTTCCAAAAGGTGTGTTGTTTTGCATTCACATCCTCCATTTCTATGTATGTCTATGCACGCGGGGGACCGAAGGGGATTGGGCGTTATGTTGTTTCCCTAGAATGCGGCGGAGGGGATGGAGGTGGCTCGGACCGGTCAGGTGGCGGCAGGCAGTCAAGTGATCAGTGCGGGCGGGCTGTAAAGACAGGTTCGCCCGCGGGAGTTCGCGGGCGGTGGCGGCTGAGTTGTACGCGTCACTCCCGGCAAGGTGGCTTGCCGGGAGTGACGCGGGGTTGCGGCTAGCGCATGCTGGCGCGGAGCATCGGTTTATCGGTCTTGGAGAAGTCGGCCGAGGCTTCGCCGGAGGACGAAACGTCATCGAGGCCGCTGTCCTGGAGCAGGGTTTTGGCCTTGGAGGTCCATTCGCTGTCATCACAGTGAACGGAGAGGAGGATGCCGCCGTCCTTCACGCGGCCTTCGTAGCGCTGCGCTTCGTATTCGGGGATCCCGAGGCCGACGAGCGCCCCGCTAGCGCCGCCGAGGGCGGCTCCGGCGCCCATGCCGGCCAACGCAGCCATGATGGGGCCAGCGGCAATGAAGGGGCCGATGCCTGGGATGGCCAAGGCGCCGATGCCGACGAGCCAGCCGAGGACGCCACCGGTGACGGCACCGGCGGTGCCGCCGACAGCGGCGCCTTCGGGCGACTTGGTGGCGTTCTCCACGCCCATATCCTTGGTCCCCATGGTTTCCGGCTGCAACACCGAGATGTCGGCAGCGCGAAAGCCGGAGGTGCGAAGCAGGCTCAGGGTTTCTTCCAACTGAGACTGGCTTTTAGCGATCCCGTAGACGGAGGTATTTTTGCTCATTGTGTTTCCTTCCAAAAGTAAGTTAGTAAGTTACCGGGTAATGATTACTTGTCCGGCGTAATTTCGAGCTGGTTGTCGACCTTCATGTCGCCGGCGGCCTTTTTTGCGATCGAGTCGATGCGTTGTTTCTCTTCTGTTGACTTGACCGGTCCCCGGAGGGTGACGGCGCCATCGCGAGAGATGATCTTGATGTTTTTGGCGTAGGACGACATTTCCTTGTCATTCGTAATGTCACGGCGGATGTTGCGCGTGAGATCGAGGTCGGCCTTCTTGTTGGACTGGGTCTCCGCGGTGACGGCGCCCTTTTCGGCGTCGCGCTTATTGACTTTGGAGTTGTCCGGCGGTTGCGCCATGGCGACGGCGAGACAGAAAACCGGGGCGGTGTATTGAATCCACTTCATTGGTGTTGTTCTTTCTGAGCGGGATCTTTTGGATCGGGGTTGTTTCGTTGGGTGTAGGCGCGCGGTCAGGCGGTTTTCGCCATGACGTTGGGCGTGCGTTTGGCCGGAGGCTTGGCGGGGGTGGCCTCTCCCGAGACGGCCTTTACGAGTAGACCGGCAAAGTGGCTGTGCAAGGATTCTTCGGCGCCCTTTTCTTCGAAGAGAGTTTCCTGCAGCAGTCCGGTTACTTCGGAGAGTTCCAGTTCTTCGGCGATGGCGATGGCGGTCATGTATCCGGCCATTTCGTAATGTTCCACGCGGCGCGCGGCGGCGATGATGCCGAGGTCGAAGACCAGGGAGGGGGCGTCGACGGTGAGCGCTTCGGCGCCTTCCAGGATGATGCCTTCCATGCCTTTACAGACCTTGCCGGAGGCCTTGATTTCCAGGAGCTCCGCGATGGTTTCCAGGCGAACAACCTGTTGTTTGGTTTCATCGAGATGCGCAGTCAGCCCAGCTTTCAGCTGGGGGTCCTTCGCACCGGCGATCATTTTGGGGATCGCCTTCGTCAATTGCTTTTCGGCCGAATAGAGATCTTTGATCTCCGCGGCCAGCAGCTCATTCGCGCTCTTCATTGATGCCATTCGTAATGTCCTTTCTGAACTTACACTTATAGGGTTGCAATTGGACGGCCAATGGATGCGCTGTCGAGCGGAGCGCGTTGGTTAGTAACATCCTTAGTTACAGGACAATTTGATGTAACTGAAGGCGGCGTGGCGGTCAGCAGGAGACCTGGTTGAATAAGAACCAAGCCAGAATCAACGAGCCGGGTACTCCGAGCAAGTAGGCAATTCCGTATTTCATGGGACCTCCCGATCCTGTTGCAAGCGGTGTGATTTTGAACTGCTCCGTCGCCGTTCAAAGGGCCTGGCTGCACGCTTCAGCCGATGGAACGGCGACAGAAGGAGCTACCGGGGTAGAAGCACGCCGATGGCCATTGCCGCCGGGTGTTGTGTGGGCAATGGCGATGGAATTCCCGCGGGTTCCGTTGTTATTTCGTCAGGTGGCGGCGTGCCGTCATTTTTGTCCGGAGCGGGCCTTCGCAGGACGCGGCAGGGGTATGGAGGAGCAATGGCGATGTGCGTGCAGACGGTTCTTCGTATGGGCGCTCGGGTGCCGAGTCCAGAAGGGAAACATTGTGAAAAAGATTCAAAAGAGTAGTAAGACACCGCTTACGGGCGGTGGCGGCGAACTGCACCAGACGGCTGGCGCCGGGGTGCATGCGCTGACCACGCAGCAGGGCGCGCCGGTGTCGGACGATCAGAATTCGTTGCGGATTGGAGAAAGAGGGCCGACGGCATTGGGGGACTTCCATTTCCGCGAGAAGATCTTTCACTTTGACCACGAGCGCATTCCGGAGCGGGTGGTGCATGCGCGGGGGTATGGTGCGCACGGGTACTTTGAGGCGTATGAGGCGCTGGGCGAAATTACGTCGGCCGACTTGTTTCAGCGGCCGGGAGAGAAGACGCCGGCGTTTGTCCGGTTTTCGACGGTGGCGGGGAATAAGGGGTCGCCCGACTTGGCGCGCGACGTGCGCGGGTTTGCGGTGAAGCTGTATACGCGGCAGGGGAACTGGGACATTGTTGGCAACAACATGCCGGTGTTCTTTATACAGGACGCGATGAAGTTTCCGGACCTGATCCACGCGGCGAAGGCGGAGCCGGATTGCGATTTCCCGCAGGCGCAGACGGCGCACGATAGCTTCTGGGACTTCATTTCGCTGATGCCCGAGAGCATGCACATGATTATGTGGGCGATGTCGGACCGGGCGATTCCGCGGTCGCTGCGGTTCATGGAGGGGTTTGGCGTCCACACGTTCCGGATGGTGACGAAGGAGGGGAAATCGACCTTCGTGAAGTTCCACTGGAAGCCGAAACTGGGGATGCAGTCGTTGTTGTGGGATGAGGCTGTGAAGCTGAACGGCGCGGATCCGGATTATCACCGCAGGGATCTTTGGAACGCGATCCGGCGGGGGGATTTCCCGGAGTGGGAGTTGGGGTTGCAGCTGTTTGATGAGAAGTTCGCCGACGAGTTCGCGTTTGATGTGTTGGACGCGACGAAGCTGATTCCGGAGGAGCTTGTGCCGATCCGGCGGGTGGGGCGGCTGGTGTTGGACCGGTGCGTGGACAACTTCTTTGCCGAGACGGAGCAGGTGGCGTTTTGTACGAGCAATGTTGTGCCGGGGATCGACTTTACGAACGATCCGTTGTTGCAGGGGCGCAATTTCTCTTATTTGGATACGCAGATTAAGCGGCTGGGCGGTCCGAACTTTACGCACATTCCGATCAATGCGCCGAAGTGTCCTTTCCACAATTTTCAGCAGGACGGGCACATGGCGATGCGGAACGTTTCCGGGAAGGCGAACTACGAACCGAATTCGCTTGGGGCCGAGGACGGAGGGCCGCGGGAATGCCATAAGGACGGTTTCCGGAGTTTTGCGGCGGAGGAGCAGGGGCGAAAGACGCGGGAGCGGGCGGGGAGTTTTTCGGACCACTACAGCCAGGCGCGACAGTTTTACATGAGCCAGTCTGAGTTGGAGCGGGATCACATTGTTGATGCCCTGATTTTTGAATTGAGCAAGGTGGAGCGGCCGGCGATCCGGGAGCGGGTTGTTTCCCATTTGCCGAACATTGACGGGGCGCTGGCGGCGCGGGTAAAAGAGGGGATTGGGCTGCGGGGCGATGTGCAGACGGCGACTCCGGCGGTGGCAACGCGGACGGATCTGCCGGTGTCGCGGGCGCTGAGCATCGCGCTGAATCCGCCGGGGACGTTCCGGGGGCGGTGCGTGGGCGCGCTGGTGAGCGATGGGGTGGACCGGTCTCTGTTGGAGGCGTTGCGAGCGGCGTTGGGGGACGAGGGCGCGACGTTGGCGGTGATTGCGCCGACGGTGGGCGGGGTGGTGGCCAGTGACGGGACGGTGATTGGGGCGGATCAGAAAGTGGGGGGGCGGGCCGTCAATCCTGTACGACGCGGTGGTGGTGATGACGTCGGCGGCGGGGGCGCGGGAGCTTGCGAAGAGTGCGGCGGCGCGGGCGTTTGTGGCGGATGCGTTTGTCCATCTGAAGTTTATCGGGTGGGTGAAAGACGCGATGCCGTTGTTTGAGAAGGCGGGAATTCAGGGGGATATGGATGAGGGGGTAATTGCGCTGGGCGGGGCGGGGAGTGTGACCGGGCTTGTGGCGACGTGCCGGAAACTGCGGCATTGGGAGCGGGCGAAGGTGGCGATTCCGTAGGGGGGCGACCGGGTTGGGCGGTGGATGTGCTACACCGGAGGGCATGGATATGACGATGCTCTCCGGGGAGATGACGCGGATGGTGGCCGATGTGAGCGGGGTGTTCCGGCAGATGGGGACGGCCGATTGGACACGGACGCGGGGGGCGGGTAATTGGACGCGGCTGGAGATTCTGGGGCATTTGATTGATTCGGCGGGGAACAATCATCAGCGGTTTGTGCGGGCGATGGCGGAGGGGGAAGTGACCTTGCCGGGATATGACCAGGAGGCGATGGTGCGGGTGCAGCAGTTTGGGCGGGCGAAGCCGGTGCTGCTGGTGGGGCTGTGGGAGAGTTTCAATTTGTATTTGGCGGGGCTGGTGGCGTTGATTCCCGCCGAACGGTTGGGGGCGCCGTGCGTGATTGGCGGGGCGGAGGCGGTGACGCTGGAGTATTTGGTGGTTGATTATGTGCGGCACATGCAGCACCATTTGCGGCAGATCTTTGCGGGGATGGAGGTGGATGTGCGGTGGGTGGAGTTGGATTAGGGTTGGAGGGTAGTGATGAGGTGGTCGATGTCGGCTTCGTTGTTGTAGAAATGCAGGGCGAGGCGGAGGCAGCCGTGGCGGGCGGAGGCGAGGATTTTGTGTTCTTTGAGGCGGGGGAGGAGGGTGGCGGGATCGGTGTTGGGGAAGTGGGCGGCGGTGATGGGGGAATGCTTGTGGAGAATTGTCACGCGGCCGATTTCGTGGAGGCGTTCGTGGAGGAGGGTGGTTAGTTCGAGGACGCGGCGTTCGATCTTTTCGGGGCCGATTTCGAGGAAGTCGGTGAGGGCGGCATCGAGGGCGTAGATGGCGGGGAAGGGGGGCATGCCGCCTTCGTATTTTTCGGCGGAGTCCTTGAAGACGGGGGCGCCGTGGTGGAGGCGGTTGACGTTTTTCCAGTCTTCGTGGGAGCGCCAGCCGATGGTGTTGGGGTGGAGGGATTGGCGGAGTTCGGGGCTGACGTAGAAGAAGGCCGAGCCGTTGGGGCAGAGGAGCCATTTGTAGCCGTGGACGGCGAGCATGGAGGGCTGGACCTGTTGGACGTTGCAGGTGAGGGCACCGAGGGCCTGGGTGGCGTCGAGGTAGAAAACGATGTTGCGTTCTTTGAGGTAGGGGCCGATTTGGTCGAGCGGGGGGCGGAAGCCGGTGGAGTAGGACACCTGGCTGAGGAGGACGGCGCGGGTGTTGGGGGTGACTGCGTCGAAGAACTGGGGCCATTCGGCTTCTACTAATTCGACGCCTTTTTCTTTGAGGAGGGCGGCGTAGTAGATCTGGTTGGGGAATTCGTTGGTGAGGGTGACGATGCGGTCGCCTTGTTTCCAGTGGATGCCGCCGAGGAGGAGGGAGAGGGGGGTGGCGGCGTTGGTGGTGAAGGCGATGTCTTCGGGTTGGGCGTGGATGAGCTGGGCGGCTTTGGCGCGGGTGCGGTCGATGTCGTCGAACCAGTTGAGGAAGTCGGAGCAGGCGAGGGCGTCGCGGTGTTGGAAGTGTTTGTTGACGGCTTCGGTGGTGGTGGAGGCGAGGAGGCCGTAGGTGGCGGTGTTGAAGTAGGTCCAGTTTTGGAGGGCTGGGTAGCGGGAGCGGATGAGGGGCCAGTTGGGGGTGGGCATGGGGTTAATTGGTGCCTGGCACTAATTTCTGGATGGCTTCGGGGAGTGATACGGCGATGGTTTCGCGGGTGCGGCGGGTGGTTAGTTCGACTTGGCCCTCGGCTAGCTTCTTTCCGATTGTTATGCGGTAGGGGATTCCGATTAGATCCGCATCCTTGAACTTCACGCCGGGGCGTTCGTCGCGGTCGTCGAGGAGGGGGTCGAGGCCGGCGGCTTTGGCTTCTTCGTAGAGGGTTTGGGCGGCTTCGCGCTGGGCGGGGTCGGCTGGGTTGACGGGGGTGATGACTACGCCGAAGGGGGCGATGGCGGGTGGGAGGCTGATGCCGTTGGCGTCGTTGTAGAGTTCGATCGCCGCGCAGAGGACGCGTTCGACGCCGATGCCGTAGGAGCCCATGATGACCGGGGTTTCCTTGCCGGTTTCGTCGAGGACTTTCAGGCCCAGGGCGTTCGAGTATTTATAGCCGAGTTTGAAGATGTGGCCGATTTCGACGGTTTTTACGATTTCGAGGGGCTGGCCCGAGGCTACTTCGGTGTCGCCGGCGGCGACCTGGCGGAGGTCGTGCCACTGGGGGGTGAAGTCCTTGCCGGGGGTGACGTTTTTGAGGTGATAGTCGTCGCGATTGGCGCCGGAGATCATGTTTTTGCGGTCGGCCAGGGCGGTGTCGGCGAGGATGGGCATGTTGGTGACGCCGACGGGGCCGAGGGATCCGGCGGCGGCGCCGAACCACTCCTGGATTTCATGGGGGAAGGCGGGGCGGATGTCGGTTGCGCCGGTGGCGGATTGGAATTTGGCTTCCGACATTTGATGGTCGCCGCGGAGCATGACGAGGACCGGCTTGGCGTCGGCGACCATGACCAGGGATTTCATTTGGCTGGTTTCGGGGAGGCCGGTGAAGCGGGCGATGTCGGCGATGGATTTCTGGTTGGGGGTGTGGAAGGGTTCAGGGGTGAGGTCGCCAACGGGGTCGGGAATGGCGGGGGGCTGGGGGCGGGAGACCGCCTTTTCGAGATTGGCGGCGTAGCCGGTGGCTTTGCAGACGGCGACGAAGTCTTCGCCGGCGTTGGAGGCGACCATGAACTCGGTGGATTGGGAGCCGCCCATGGCGCCGGAATGGGCGTCGACGGAGAGGAATTCGAGGCCGCAGCGGGTGAAGATTTTGTTGTAGGCGGCGTGGTGTTTATCGAAGCTCTGGTCGAGGCCGGCGGGGTTCAAATCGAAGGAATAGCTATCCTTCATAATGAACTGGCGGACGCGGAGGAGGCCGGATTTGGGGCGGGGTTCGTCGCGGAATTTGGTTTGGATTTGATACCAGATTTGGGGGAGTTGTTTGTAGCTGCGGAGTTCGCCGCGGGCGAGGGCGGTCATGTTTTCCTCGTGGGTCATGCCGAGGCAGAGGTCGCGGCCGTTGCGGTCGCGGAGGCGGAACATGTTGTCGCCCATGACGTCCCAGCGGCCGGACTCCTTCCACAGTTCGGCGGGCTGGAGGGCGGGGAGGAGGACTTCCTGGGCGCCGATGGCCTCCATTTCTTCTCGAATGATGCGCTGGATTTTTTGGAGGGAGCGCTGGGCGAGGAAGAGGTAGTTATAGATGCCGGCGGAGAGCTGGCGGACGTAGCCGGCACGGAGAAGAAGTTGGTGGCTGACCACTTCGGCTTCGGCGGGCGTTTCGCGGAGGGTGGGGATGAAAAGTTGGCTCCAAAGCATAGGGCGGGAATGACAGGGTAGCATGATAGGATTGAAAAAGAGCCCATGAAGATAGCCGTAGGCGCTGACCACGCGGGGTACGCCCTGAAAGAGCGTTTGTTAGGAAAGCTCAGAGCCGAAGGCCACGAAGTGGTCGATTACGGCACGCATTCGACGGAGTCGACCGATTACCCGGATTATGCCGCGGCGGTAGGGCGGGCGGTGGTTCATCACGAGGCCGAATTGGGCCTGCTGGTGTGTTCGAGCGGCGTTGGGATGTCGATTGCGGCCAATAAGATCCACGGCGTGCGGGCGGCGCTGGGGACGAATACGGACGAAGTTGGGTATACGCGGAAGCACAACGACGCGAATGTGCTGGCGATTGGCGCGAAGTATACCGATGAGCCGACGGCTGAGGCGCTATTGGACACGTTTTTAACGACGCCCTTTGAGGGTGGCCGGCACATGCGGCGGATTGAAAAGATCAACAAATTGGAGCAGGAAGAGCAGCAATGATCACGTATCGGACGTTGGCGGAAGCGGATCCGCAGGTTTTTGAAGCGATTCAGCATGAGACGGCGCGGCAGAACTCGCGTTTGGAACTGATTGCCAGCGAGAATTTCACGTCGGAAGCGATTCTGGAAGCGGCGGGAAGCATTTTCACCAATAAGTACGCCGAGGGGTACCCGGGCAAGCGGTACTACGGCGGGTGCGAGTATGCCGATGTTGTGGAGAACCTGGCGCGGGACCGGGCGAAGCAGTTGTTTGGCGCGGAACACGCGAACGTGCAGCCGCATTCCGGTTCGCAGGCGAACGCGGCGGCTTACATGGCCGTGTTGAACCCCGGGGACACGATTCTGGGCATGGACCTGGCGCACGGCGGGCATCTGACGCACGGGCACAAGCTGAACTTTTCGGGGAAGCTGTATAACGTCGTCGGCTATGGCGTGAAGCAGGAAGACGAGCGCATTGATTATGACGCGCTGGCGGCGAAGGCGTTGGAGCACAAGCCGAAGATGATCATTGCGGGCGCGAGCGCGTATCCGCGGATCATCGATTTCGCGAAGTTCCGCGAGATTGCCGACTCGGTGGGCGCGATTTTCCTGGTGGATATGGCGCATTTTTCGGGTCTGGTGGCGGCGGGGTTGTACCCGAATCCGGTGAAGTGGGCCGACATTGTGACGACGACCACGCACAAGACGCTGCGCGGGCCGCGGTCGGGGCTGATTTTGTGCAAAGAGCAGTATGCGGCGGCGGTGGACCGGTGTGTGTTCCCGGGGCAGCAGGGCGGTCCGTTGGTGCACATTGTGGCGGCGAAGGCCGTATGCTTCCTGGAGGCGTTGCAGCCGTCGTTTGTGGAGTATCAGAAGCAGGTGATTGCGAACGCGCAGGCGCTGGCGGCGTCGGTGGCGGCTTCGGGCTACCGGGTTGTCAGCGGCGGGACGGATTCGCATCTGGTGCTTGTCGACGTGTTTGCGAAGGGTGTGCGCGGGAAAGACGCCGAATGGGCGTTGGACGAGGCGTACATGACGGCGAACAAGAACGGGATTCCGTTCGACGTGAACCCGCCGTTGAACCCGAGCGGGATCCGGCTGGGCAGCCCGGCGTTGACGACGCGTGGGTTTGGTGTGGAGGAGTTCACGACGGTGGGCTCGTTGATCGCCGAAGTATTGGACGCGGTGGCGGCGGGCGGGCGCGAAGGCGCGGCACCGACGATTGCAGCGGTGCGGGGGAAGGTGGCGAAGTTGACCGACCGGTTCCCGTTGTATGAGTGGAAACAGGCCGCGGCGGCGCGAGGGTAAGTGCCGACTGTCGCGATTGACGTCCGTCACGTGGCCGATTTTGGATATGGAACCTATATCCGGAATCTCGTGCGCACGATGGCGGAGCTCGAGCGCGAGCTGCAGTTTATATTGATTGCCAAGCCGGGAGGCGCGTCGGAGTTAGGCGCGCTGCCCGGCAATTTCCGTTTTGTGGAGTATCCGCGGGAAGATTCGGCGCGGCGGGAGAACGTGGCGTTTCCGTGGTTTATCCGGGGGCTGGGCGCGGATTTGACGCATATTCCGTTGAACCGGGTGCCGGTGTTTATGCCGCGTCCTTATGTGGTGACGATTCACGACATGAGTAGTTTGGTGTTCGATTACGGGGACGATCCGCCGGACCGGTTGCACTTGTGGAAGTTCCGGCGCGGGTTGACGCGGGCGGCGCGGGTGATTGCGGTGAGCGCGGCGACGCGGCGGGATGTGTTGAACCTGATGAATCTGCCGAGCGAGCATGTGCGGAAGATTTATAACGCGTTGGACCCGGGCTTTCTGGCGATTGAGACGGATGAGAAGAAGCGGCAGGAGGTCCTGGACCGGTATCAGATTGACTATCCGTACTTACTGTATGCAGGGTCGGTGAATCCGCGTAAGAATGTGGCGCGGATTGTGGAGGCGCTGGCGTTGTTGCGGCAGGATCTGGTGAATCATCCGCGGTATAAGGATTTGCGGTTGGTGATTATTGGGGACCAGATGTCGAAGTATCCGGCGTTGCGGCGGACGGTGCACCAGTCGCGGGTGAATGATTCGGTGCGGTTTTTGGGGTTTGTGAAGCGGGAAGAGTTGAAGGTGTTTTATCAGAGCGCGGAGGTGTTCGTGTTTCCGTCGCTGTATGAGGGGTTTGGGTTGCCGCCGTTGGAGGCAATGGCGCTGGGGACGCCGGTGGTGACGAGCGGGGTGAGTTCGTTGCCGGAGGTGGTGGGGGATGCGGCGATGATTGTGAAGCCGGAGAATGTGTTTGATATTGCGCGGGGAGTAAGGGAAGTGTTGACGGATGACCGGTTACGGGCGGACCTGATTGCGCGGGGGCATGAGCAGGTGAAGCGGTTTAGCTGGTATGACACGGCGCGGCAGGTGTTGGAGACGTATCGGGACGTGTTGGCGAAGCGGTAGGGGAAATCCTAGGCGACGTGGTCTTCCCAGCGGCGGCGGCGGTTGAGCCAGATGACGCGGGCGAGGACGATGTCGAGGAGGTCGCGGCCGGGGAGATCGATGTGGGGCCAGGTGGATTGGTCGGCACGGTTCTTTTCGGTAATGAGATAGAGCCGGTCGCCTTCGCGGAGGAGGGAGCGGACGCAGGGGCCGTCGTCGGTGCGGACTATATAGTAGCCTTCGCGTTGGAAGAAGGTGCGGGCGGTCTCCGACTGGTCGAGGAGGACGAGATCGCGGTCGGCGAAGAGGGGCTCCATGTCGGGGTCGGCGGCGAGGCTGGCGACGAGGGGCTCGGTGGCGGCTTCGGTGAGGTGGAGCGGGACGGTGTGGACTTCGCGCTGGGGACCTTTGCGGGGGATGGGCTGGTTAAGGCCGAGGAGGCCGCTCAAGACGGGGACGGGGTGGAGGCGGGACTCGCGGTGGGGGTTGGTGCTGGCGAGGTGTTTGGTGAGTTCGTCGCGGGATAGGAGGTCGAGGGGGGAGAGGCGGAGGTAGGCGAGGACGACGTCGGCGAATTCGGGGGAGAGGGTGCGAACGCCTTTGAGGACGTTGTGCATGTGGGGTTGGGAGATACCGGTGAGGCGGGCGAGGCTGCGCTCGCTGCATTCGCCGTTGGCGATCCGGGCGCGGAGCAGATCGAGGAGCCGGTTCTGCAGGCGCTGGAATGTGAGTGGGGCGATTTCCATTGGAAATAGGGGGAAAGAAAAACCTGAATAGGACTACGGAAATTATTTCGCAAGTTCTAGGGAAAAGCAACTAGGGGAAATAGTGGATGTAGTGTTTGCAATGAGTTGCAGTCGGATACCCTCGTTTGCGCAAATAAAAATGAGAAAAATGGGGGTATTGAGTTGACTAATTTCTGGATGGATTTAGATTGAAAAAGGAATTGGAATCGAGGCGCCTTTGATGGAGACGAAGGACGCCTTAGGGAGGTCAAGAACGAAATGGAATGGACCCGGTCGGAGACCTTAGGGTTAGCGTTTGTGCACTGCACCACCTGTCATGGATTGGGCTTGCGAGCAGGGCGTCGGGGCAAGGATGCTCCGTGCAATTGCGTACTGCGTGGGATTTTCCGCGCGTGTTTCCGGAAGTTCCGGCAGTGCGTGGAGAAGGAAAAGCACTTGTCACAGTGCACTTTGCAATTCACGGGCGGACGTGAGCGAAGTTTTTCGTGGGGCCGGAAGGATGAGGAGTACATCGCCGATTTTTTACTGATGACGCGCCGTCTGTTGGACGACGCTGAGTACCGCATTTTTAAGATGCACTATTTGCTGGGAGCCGACTGGAAGTTGTGCACCATCCGGCTGAAGATGGACCGCGGCGACTTCTTCCACATCGTGTACAAGATTGAGGCCCGTTTAGGGAAGGCGTTCCGGGAGCAGGAGCCGTACGGGCTGTTTCCGTTGGACGAGTACTTTTACGGGGCGACCCGGGACGTGGTGGCGACGGTGCCTGAAAGGGAGGGCCCACTGCCGTTGCGGCCGCCGATGGCGGCGTAGGCCACGTTCAATCCGGGCGCCAGGGACGGCGTTCGCACCATGGGGAAACACTGGGGCTGGCACGATGCCGGCCCCCGTTGTGTTTATGGTCGGAATTGTCCGATGCCGGACTTTTCTGGTAGCACGGCCCTGTGGGAAAGGTGTGGAAAAGGGGGTTAGCGGCGGTGGCGGAAGAAGGATTGGAGGAGGGCGGTGGCTTCGGCGGCGAGGGGGCCTTCGATGACTTCGACGCGGTGGTTGAGGAGATCGGAATCGGCGAGTTGGAACTTGGAGCGGACGCCGCCGAAACGGAGATCGCGGTTGGCGAAAACCAGGGTCTTTATGCGGGCGTGGACGATGGCGCCGGCGCACATGACGCAGGGTTCGAGGGTGACGTAGAGGGTGGCGTCGTCGAGGCGGTAGTTCTGGAGGGTGGCGGCGGCGGCGCGGAGGAGGTTGATTTCGGCGTGGGCGGTGGGGTCGTGGGCGGTGATGGGGGTATTGTGGGCGCGGGAGATGATTTCGCCGTTCAGGACGAGTACGGCGCCGACGGGAACTTCGCCAGAGGCCTCTGCTTTGCGGGCTTCGGCGAGGGCTTCACGCATGTATAATTCATGGTCCACGTACTCAGTTTAGGGGGTGCAATCTGATATTTTAGTGGGCAGAGGCGGAATGTCGAAACAAGTCTTAATTTTGTCGGTTTTGGTGGGCTCGTTTGGTGCTTTTGGGCAGAACCAGGAGCAGGCGGAGTTCTTTGAGAAGAACGTCCGGCCGGTGCTGGCGACGAAGTGCCAGATGTGCCACAACGCGCAGGCAAAGACGTCGGGATTGGACATGTCGACGGCCGCCGGGTTTTTTGCGGGCGGGGCGAGCGGGTCGCTGGTGAATGTGGAGACGCCGGAGAAGAGTCTGTTGTTGCAGGCGCTGAGCTACGAGGGCGGGTTGAAGATGCCGCCGATGGGGAAGTTGAAGGACGACGAGATCGCCAAGATTAAGGCCTGGATTCAGATGGGCGCGCCGTGGCCGGGGTTTGAGAAGAAGGCTGGGGTGGCGTCGTTGTCCCCGTCGGGGACGCGGAAGCATGGGTCGGCGATTACGGACGCGGAATTGAAGTTCTGGGCGTTTCAGCCGGTGCGGAAGCCGGCGGTGCCGGCGGTGAAGAACAAGGCTTGGGTTGGGTCGCCGGTGGATGCGTTTTTGCTGGCGAAGTTGGAAGAGAAGGGGCTGGCGCCGGCGGGGAAGGCCGACAAGGCCGCGTTGTTGCGGCGTGTGACCTATGACCTGCATGGGCTGCCGCCGCCGGAGCAGGAGATTCGGGCGTTTTTGGCTGATACGGCGCCGGATGCGTTTGCGAAGGTGGTGGACCGGTTGTTGGCTTCGCCGCGGTATGGAGAGAAGTGGGGACGACACTGGCTGGACGTGGCGCGGTTCGCCGATTCGACCGGGAACGACGAAGACCACCGGTATCCGTACGCTTTCAAGTATCGGGATTACGTGATTGATTCGTTCAACGCCGATGTTCCGTACAACCAGTTTGTGAAGGAGCAGATTGCGGGCGATTTGCTGCCGGCGCCGAAAGGCGAGGAGATTAACCGGCGGGGCGTGATTGCCACCGGGTTCCTGGCGCTGGGTGCGAAGGCGATTGCGCAGCAGGACAAGCAGAAGATGCTGTACGACGTGTGGGACGAGCAGTTGGACACGATGTCGAAGGCGATGATGGGTGTGACGCTTTCGTGCGCACGGTGCCACGACCACAAGTTTGATCCGCTGACGCAGAAGGATTATTACGGCATTGTGGGGATGTTCGCGTCGACGAAGAGTTTCAAAGACGCCGAGACGCACGTGTCGAAGTTGCTGTTTACGCCGCTGGTTTCGAAGGCCGTTTACGACGTCTACGAGAAGGCCCAGAATGGGGTGGCGAACAAGGGCGTGGACATCGATATTGTGATGGACCGGGAGCGTACGCTGGCGCAGGAGAAGCTGATTGAGAAGCTGCCGGAGTACATGATGGCGGCGCGGCAGAAGCTGGAGAAGGCTGATGGTTTGGACGCGCGGATCATCAAGCGCTGGGTGAAACACTTCAGCGAGAACGAGGTGCCGCGGCAATGGCTGGAGGCGTTCCATAAGGCCGATGAGGCTGGGGCGATGGCGGAGGCTCGGAAGTTCCAGACTTCGGCGAAGGAGAACCTGGCGGCGTGGGCGAAGAAGATGGCGCGGTACCGGGTGGTGCAGCGGAGGCAGATTGAAGAGAAGAACATGCTTTCGGAGATGCCGAAGCTGATCAACGAAAAAGACGGGTTCTTCCGGGATGTGTTTGCCGACGCGGGGCCGTTTGGTGTTGGGGCGCGGATGATTGACAGCGTGGCGACCGAAGCGGGGAAGGCTGAATTGAAGACGCTGCGGGCGGAGCAGAAGAAGCTGAAGGACTCGCTGCCGCCGGAGCCGGAGATGGCCTGCGCGGTGGCTGAGGATAAGGCTGTTGTGCAGAAGGTGCTGCTGCGCGGGGATTACAACAACCTGGGCGAGGAAGCGCCTAAGACGTTCCCGCTGGTGGTGGCCGGGCCGGGGCGGCAGATTGTGAAGAATGGCAGCGGCCGTTTGGAACTGGGCGAATGGCTGGCGAGCGGAGAGAATCCGTTGACGGCGCGAGTGATGGTGAACCGGATTTTCCAGGGCCATTTTGGCGAGGGGATTGTTCGGACGCCGGACAACTTCGGCAAGATGGGCGAACGGCCGACGCATCCGGAGTTGCTGGATTATCTGGCGGCGGAGTTTGTGGAGAAGGGCTGGAGCATGAAGGCGATGCACCGGATGATGGTGAATTCGAGCGCGTACCAGATGGCGAGCGCGGCAACGCCGGAGCACGTGAAAGTGGACGGGGAAAACCGGCTGTTTTCGCGATTCCCGCGGCGGCGGTTGCTGGTGGAGGAGATGCGCGACGGGATGCTGGCGATCAGCGGGAAGTTGGATTCGACGATGGGCGGGACGCTGCAGAGCGGGTTCGGCACCGATGGGGAGAACTCTAACGGGCGGCTGAGCATCAGCCCGGAGGATCAGGTGCGGCGCACCGTTTATATGCCGTTGCGGCGGGCGAACTTGCCGGCGCTGTTTAACCTGTTCGACTTCGGCGACGCGACGACGCCGAACGGGCGGCGCGTGGTGACGAATGTGGCTCCGCAGGCGCTGTTCCTGATGAACTCCAAGTTTGTTTCCGACCAGGCCGAGGCGGTGGCGAAGAGCGTGTTGACGGACGCCGCGTTGGATGCGAAGGCGAAGGTGGAGCGGGTGTTTTTGCGGGTGCTGAACCGGACGCCATCGGCGGCGGAGGTGGACAACGCGTTGAGCTACGCGGCGAGCTTCCGCCAGCGATTCCCGAAGACCAACGAGGCGGACGCGTGGCAGAGCATGACGCGCGTTTTGTTGGCATCGAACGAATTCATTTACGTGGACTGAGGCTGAACATGGACCCGATTCAAGAGATCTTCAAACGGCGGCAGAAGCCGATGTCGCGGCGGGCGGCGCTGCGGGCGGCCGGGTGCGGGCTGGGCACGGTGGGGCTGGCGCAGCTGTTGCAGGGCGCGGCGACGACGGGATCGTCGAATCCGCTGGCACCGAAGGCGTCGCACTACGCGGCGCGGGCGAAGCGGGTGATCTTCCTGTTTATGCATGGCGGGCCGTCATCGATTGACACGTTTGACCCGAAGCCGCGGCTGGACAAAGACCACGGGAAGCCGTTGCCGATTAAGCGGCCGTTGGCGTTCGCGGACGAGTCGCCGGGGCCGTTGATGAAGTCGCCGTGGGCGTTCAAACCGGGCGGGCAGAGCGGCATTCCGGTGAGCGATTTGTTCCCGCATGTGCGGAACATGGTGGACGAGTTGTGCGTGATCCGTTCGCTGGTGGGTGAGGGCGTGGACCACGGGGCGGCGTTGTTGCAGACGTTCACGGGCTCGTCGACGTTCGTTCGGCCGAGCATGGGCGCGTGGACCGTGTACGGGCTTGGCACGGAGAATCAGGATCTGCCGGGGTACATCACGATCAAGCCGACGCTATCGCACGGCGGGGCGAAGAACTTTGGTTCGGCGTTTTTGCCGGGCGCATTTCAGGGAACCCCGATTGGCCATTCGGGCATGAAGGTGGACGAGATTAAGGCTGAGCCGATTCAGTATCTGGTGAACAAGGGGCTGACTTCGGAGCAGCAGCGGTTTGAGCTGGACATGATCCAGAACATCAACCGGAAGCATCAGGAGTTGCGGACGGTGGATGCGAATCTGGAGGCGCGGATCCAGGCGTTTGAACTGGCGTTCCGGATGCAGACGCAGGCGCCGGAGATTTTTGCTGTTGATAAGGAAAGTCCGGAGACGAAGAAGCTGTACGGGTTGGATGATCCTAAGACGGCTGATTTCGGGTGGCAGTGTCTGCTAGCGCGGCGGCTGTGTGAGAAGGGCGTACGGTTTGTGCAGTGCACGCATTCGTATAAGTGGGATCAGCACGGGGATTTGTACGCCAAGCATACGGACAATGCGTATGAGGTGGACAAGCCGATTGCGGGGCTGTTGCAGGATTTGAAGTCGCGCGGATTGTTGAAGGATACGCTGGTGGTTTGGGCCGGGGAGTTTGGCCGGACGCCGATCAGCCAAGGCGGCAACGGGCGGGACCACAACCCGTATGGGTACACGGTGTGGATGGCGGGCGGCGGTGTGAAGC
>CAMATG010000029.1 GCA_945860645.1 Candidatus Sulfopaludibacter sp. SbA3
GACTGCGCGGGTTGGCGGGAACGCAGGTGTATGTCGACAACCGGTTTCACGGGGCGATCCGGGCGGGGGGCGATTTGGTGATTGCGGGACTGCGGCCGGGGGCGCGGCGGCTATCGGTGGACGAGCCGGGCGGCGGGAGCTTTGAACACGAGTTGGCGTTGGGACCGGGGACGAATGCGTTGGATTTGGTGACGGCGCCGGGGTTGGCGTTGGCGCGTTTGGAACGAGTGATCGCCGGCGGGGACCTGGACGCGGCGTGGGAGCAGTTCCGGGCGCAGGCGTGGACGGAGGCGCAGAGGCCGGCGGCCGCGGCGCGGATGGCGGCGGCGTTGGAGGACAGTGGGCAGGCGTGCGTGGCGGACTATGTGCAATCGACTAGCGTGGGATTGAAGGGAGCGATGTTCCAGCGGGCGGCGCTGTCGTTCCGGTTATTGGAGACGTTGCGGCCGGGGGAGCCGTTGATCCGGGCGCGGGCGCTGTTCTGCCAGGCGCGGGCGGAGATTGCGGCGGGCAAGTTGGCGGAGGCGGAGGCGAACCTGCGGCGATCATTGGAGATTGACGCGAACTTCGCGTGTTCGTACAACGCGCTGGGCGTGGCGCTGCAGCGGCAAGACCGGACACCGGAGGCGCGCGCGGCGTTTGACCGGGCGCGGCAGTTGACGCCGAACTGGGCGCTGCCGCCGTTGCAGATTGCGCAGATGTTGATCGCGGGTAACGACCTGGCGCGGGCGCTGCCGTACGTGGAAGAGGCGGCGCGGTTGTTTCCGAAGGCGACGGGAATTCAGTGGTCGCTGGCGCGGTTGAACCGGGTGTTGCGGAGGCCGGATGCGTTCCTGGCGGCGGCGCGGGCGACGATTGCGGCGGACGTGAATTATGCACCGATCTACAGTGAGTTGGGCTTGTTCCATGAGGCGAACGGGAACGCGGCGATGGCGGCGGAGGCCTACAACAAGTATCTGACGCTGGCGCCGAATCTGGTGGATTCCAATCAGGTGCGGGAGCGGGTGCAGCGATTGCGGAAGCCGGCGCCGAGTTTGCGGCGGCCGTAGCGGGTTCGATTAACGGCCGCGAAAACGGTCGATGACGCGGCGGTCGCGCTTGGAGGGGCGGCCCTCCCAACCGGTGTCCATTTGCGCCATGGCTTTGCGCTCTTCGGCTGCTTTGGCGCGGGCGGCGCGGCTGGCATCGGTTTCCGAGAACAGGGCCTGGGCGACGGCGGCGGAGCCGCGGAGTTCGCTGAGTTGGAGGACGGAGACGGTGAATTCGCCGATTTCGTTTTTGATGACGAGGGAGTCGCCGACGCGGACTTCGCGGGCGGGCTTGGCGGCGTGGCCGTTGGATGTGACGCGGTTCAGATCGCAGGCCTTGGCTGCCAAGGCGCGCGTTTTGAAAAAGCGTGCTGCCCACAACCACTTGTCCATGCGCATGGGTTTCATCTTCTCATGCTGGTGTCCTTGGCCTATACTTTGGAGCTATGCGTACCCTACTCATCACCTGCGCCCTGCTGCTGCCGTTGTTCGCGCAACAGCCCGGGGAAGCCAAGAAGAAAGGTCCTCCGGGGCCGCCCAAGAACCTGAAGGTTTTGAAACCCGACACGAACATTCGCAAGGTGATGACGGAGTATCGTCTGTCGCTCGGCGTTGAGTGCACAGGCTGCCACGTGAAGGGAGACTTCGCCAGCGACGAGAACAAGCACAAGGACGTCGCGCGGAAGATGATCACGATGACGGAAGAGATCAACGCGAAGTTCGGCGACGGGAAGGTGCACGTGACTTGCTTCACCTGCCATCGCGGGGAAGAGCATCCGGCGAAGGACGTACCGATGCCGCCGCCTCCGGCACCCGGCGCGCCGAAGCCCTAATCGGCTTCGGGAATCAGGCCGTTCAGATAGCCTGGTTCGCGCGTGAAGATCGGGATTTCTTTATCGACAGCGAAGCCATTCGCGGCCGGGTGCACGACCCGGCCGCGTTTGAAATCGGCGGGCCACTTGGCCCAGTTCTCGCCCTTGGCGTGGAGCAGGTCGTGCTTTTCGGTGGCGGATTTGCCGAGTAGTTCTTCGTGCGTGTAGTGCGTGGACGCGAGCATATTGAGGCTGTTGCGCGTGGCGTCGGCCTGGCGCCAGAGGAAGTAGCGCTCCACCTCGCGGCGGTTAGGGATGGCGAAGACGCGGGCGTCGAAGGCGGCGAAGGCGGCGTTGGCATACGCACGGTGGAAGCCGGCGGTGAAGAGGCTGGCGGTGATGGAGGCGATCTTCTGGACGGAGCCATCGAACCACATGCGGGAGTCGTCACGGCCGAAGTCGGATAGGAGGAAGGAGTACTCGTCGCTTTGGCCGTAGGCGAGGGCGAAGCCCGCCATTTGCGAGGCGACGAAGAGGGCGGCGGCATCGAGCGCGTCGGCCAGGGGGCGCGAGTAGGGGCGTTCCAGATGCTTTGTGAAAGTGTGGAAGCCTTTGCCATCGACGCGAATCACGACCCAGGTTTTTCGCGGCAACAGGACGCGCGCGGGGTCTTCGTAGTAGCTTTTAATTCGGTTGCCGAGTTCGTCGTTCATCGCTCTGCGACAATTTTCCCATGCGCGTTGTGTTGGATACGAACATTTTGATTTCGGCCTGCTGGACGCCCGGTGGGAATGAGGCGCGCGTGATTGCGATGGCGGTGGGCGGGGCGTTGGAGATTGCGGTGTCGAACGAGTTGGAAGCGGAGTATCGGGATGTGGCGGGGCGGAAGAAATTCGCCAAGCAGCGGGGGGCGCTGGAGGCTGCGATTGACTCGTTGTTGGCGGTGGCTTCGCGGGTAACGCCCTCTGCGGAGTGTGACGCTTGTAGTGATGCCGATGACAATCAATTGCTCGATTGCGCGGTGGCGGCGGGGGCGCAGTTTGTTGTCACGGGGAACGGGAAACACTTTCCGGCGGAGTGGCGCGGGGTGCGGGTGATCAACGCGCGGGCGTTGCTGGATTTATAGTTCGAGGGAATCGACGACGGCTTCGATGGTGCCGGGGGCGTTGCCTTCGAGGCGATTGTTGACGAAGATGTAGGACGGTTTGCGTTCGCCGAGCGACTTCTGAATGAGGGCGCGGAGAGCATCGCGGGTTTCGGGAATGGGGTCCTGGATTTCGCGGTAGGGCTCGAAGGATTTGACCGCTTCTTCGTAGGCGCGGCCGCGGCGGAGGAGGGCGCGGGTGACGGTAAAGCCGGCGGTGTAGGCGTCGGCGATGGCGGTTTGGGTGGGGAGGTCGGGCATGCGCGTCCAGGCGTTGAAGACGTGGGCGACGCCGTTGGAGCGAAGGACTTCGAAATACTCCGGGCAGAGGTATTCGGCGTTGCGGATTTCGACGGAGTAGCGCGGGCCTTCGGGGAGGGCGGAGAGGAAGCCATCGAGCACGACGAGAAATTCAGCCACGTTGGGGAAGGCGGATTTGGAGAACGTTCCGAACTCGAAGATGAAGAGCGCGGCGCGAGCGCCGTAGGGCAGGAGCGGTTCGTAGAAGAGGCGCGTGAAGACTTCGGAGTTGAGGAAGTTGTCGTTATCGAGACCGGCGCGGCGGCCGTAGCGGGCGTGGGTAGGCCACTTCTTCACCGTGATTTCTTCGGGCACTTTGAAGGCAAACTGGAGCGCGGCGGGGCTGCCGCCGAAGAGCTTGCGCCAGTATTCATCAGAGGGGAATTGATAGAAGGAAAAATCGCCGCAGACGATGGGGAAGGTTTCGGCGTATTCGGCGAGGCAGGTATCGTCGAACTTCTTCTGGCTGAACTTGCCGCGTGTGATGTAGCGTTCGGGCGTGTAGATCGACCCGAGCCAGCCTTCGTACTTCCAGGAGCTGGTGCCGATGAAGATGCCGCGCTGGGCGAGCGTGGCGAGACGGGCGGCCAATGGGCGCGGTTCTGCGAAGAGCGATCCGGTGATCACCAGGCCCTCGACACCCGGTATCCGTAGGGGTCGGCGCCGGATTCGAGGACGCCGCCGGGGGTGATGCGGATCATGGTGGGCGCGGAGCCGCCGGCCCAGCGGGAGCGGGTTTCGGTTTTGTGGCCTTTGTTGACGAGGGCGCCGGCGACGTCGTTGCCGATGCGTTCGTCGAGGATGAGGTCGCCGGGGCTCATGGCGTGGTTGTCGAAACTGGAGACCAGATGGCGCGTTTGGAAGCGCGGGGCTTCGAGGGCCATCTGCGCGTTCATGCCGAAATCGACGACGTTCAACAGCATCTGCAGCAGGGCCTGATCCTGGTTGTCACCGCCGGGGGTGGAGAGGGCGAGATAGGGCTTCCCTTCCCTGGTGACGATGGTGGGGCTGAGCGTGACGCGGGGGCGTTTGCCGCCGGCGAGTTCGTTGGGATGGCCTTCGACGAGCAGGAAGCTTTGGGCGCGCTGGGTGAGCGGGATGCCGGTGTCGCCAGCGACGACGGAGGGCAGCCAGGCGCCGGAGGGGGTGGCGCTGAAGATCATACCGTCGGCGTCGGCGGCGTTGACGCAGGTGGTGTCGCGGGCCATGAGCGCGTCGTCAATTTTGACGCGGACGATTTCGCTTTCGGCTGGGTGGCGGCCGCGCTTGCCGTTGATTTCACCGGGGAGGAACTCCATGGAGGCGTATTCCTTGATGGCGGCGCGGCGCTCGATTCCGTACTCTTTGGAGAGGAGGCGGTCGGCGGGGAGGGTGTTGAATTTCGGGTCGCCGTAGTAAGTGTCGCGATCGGCATAGCCGAGCTTCATGGCCTCGACGACGGTGTGGATGTAGCGGGTGGAGTTGTGCTGCATGGCGGCGAGATCGTAGCCTTCGAGCACGTTCAAAGTTTCGATGAGCGTGGGGCCCTGGCTCCAGAAGCCGGGCTTGTAGACGGTGTAGCCGCGGTAGGTGGTGGACACCGGTTCTTCGGGGGAGAGCTTGAAGGCGGCCATGTCCTCGTAGCGGAGGAGGCCGCCGTTGGCCTTGGAGAATTCGTCGATTTTGCGGGCGATGGCGCCGCGGTAGAAGTAGTCGCGAACAGCGTCGATGGCGGCCTGGCGGCTGGCGCCGCCCTTGAGCGCCTTGGCTTCTTCGGCGGCCATCGCGCGGAGGGTGCGGGCGAGATCGGGCTGTGCGAAAACCATGCCCGGGGCGACGGGGCGGCCACCGGGGAGGTAGGCGTGCATGGACGTGGGCCAGAGGGAGAAGAACTGGCGGGAGCGCATGATGGACCCGGCGCGTTGTTCGTCAAGGGGGGCGCCGTCGGCGAGTTCGATGGCGGGTTGGATGACTTCGCCGAAGGAGCGCACGCCATATTCGCGGAGGGCGACGAGGCCGGCCTCCACCATGGCGGGCACCAGCGCGGGGAGCAGGCCGGCCACGGGCACCATGCCCTTCAATCCGTTTGGCTCCAGGATTTGTACTTCGCCGGGCTGCATTTTGTGGTTGCGGAACATTTCGGCGTTCGCTGATTTTGGCATGGTGCCGACGCCGGCGATGGTGATGACTTTGCCGGTTTTGGTGCGGATGAGAATGGGGGCTTCGCCGCCGAAACCGAAGTGGGAGTATTCGATCATGCTGGCGGCGAACATCGTGGCGACGCCCGCATCGACGGCGTTGCCGCCGAGGTAGAAGAGCCGCATGCCGGCATCGGCGGCGGAGTCCGTACCGGCCGTCACCGCGCCCTTCACGCCGCGCGTGGGAAATCGCATGGGCCGTTCGAACGATCGCCGTTGCGCTTGCGCTTCCATCGCCCACCCGCCCAGGAAGAGGGCTCCCACTGCCAACGCGACGTTTCGTTTCATATGGCTCGCCTCATTATAATGAGGGGAATCCCCTCTATGGTCAGAGTACCTGTTTACTTCCTTTGCGTGGCTCTGACGGCACACGCGCAGACCACCGCCGAACGGTGGTGGCAGCACGTCCAGTTCCTGGCGGACGACAAGCTGGAGGGCCGAAACACGGGCTCTGAAGGACATCGATTGGCGACGCAGTACGCGGCCGATCAGTTCAAGGCCATCGGGCTGCAGCCGGCGGGCGCGAATGGCTGGTTCCAGCCCGTGCCGTTCGATACCCGGCAGATCGATGAAACGGGCTCGTCGCTGGCGATTTTGGCCGGTGGAAAAGAGACAAAGCTGACGCTGGGGAAAGAGGCGTTTATCAGCATGCGGGCCGAGCCGGCGCCGGCGGTGCGCGCGCAAATGGTGTTTGTGGGCCATGCGCTGCAGGTGCCGGAGATGGACTACGACGACTTGCGCGGCGTGGATCTGAAGGGCAAGATCGCGGTGTTCATCAACGGCGCGCCGAAGGGCTGGCCGGGTCCGCTGAGTTCGCATGTGCAGACGGCGGCGTACCGCTGGGCGGCGCTGCGGAAGGCGGGCGCGATTGGCGTGGCGACGATTGCGAAAGTGCAGACGACGCCGTGGGTGCGCGGGGCGGCGGCGCGGGTGCAGATGCAGATGTCGGCGCGGATGCCGGGTATGGAGGAAGAGGGCGGGCAGCAGATTCAGGTGACGGTGAACCCGGAGCATGCGGGGATGTTTTTTGAGGGCACGGGGCATACGCTGGCGGAGTTGTTGAAACTGAGCGATGGGACGACGCCGATGCCGCATTTTGCGTTGAACAAAGAGCTGGTGGCGACGGCGAAGGTGAAGAAGGGGACGGTGGATTCGCAGAATGTGGTGGGGCTGCTGCCGGGGAAGAAGAAGGAGTTTGTCGTCGTCAGCGCGCATATCGATCACACGGGGAAGATGACCACGTTTGCGGGCGATGGGATTTTCAATGGCGCCATGGATAACGCGAGCGGCGTGGCCGCGGTGATTGAAGTGGCGCGGCAGTTGAAGGCCGCTGGACCCTTGGAGCGCAGCGTGCTGTTTGTGTTGGTGACGGGGGAGGAGAAGGGTTTGCAGGGGTCGCGTTATTTCGCGCGGCTACCAACGGTGCCGCGGAAGAAACTGGTGGCAGATTGCAACATGGATATGTTCATGCCGATTCACGAGTTGAAGGCACTGACGCTGTTGGGCGTGGATGAATCGACACTGGGGGATAAGGCTCGCGAAGTGGCGGCGACGTTTAATCTGCCCGTTATTCCTGATCCGATTCCGGAGCAGAACCGGTTCACGCGGAGCGATCAGTACAGCTTTATCCGCGAAGGGATTCCGGCGCTGGCTTTCAAGTTCGGCTACACGAAGGGCAGCGAGGAAGAGAAGCTGCAAACCGAGTGGCTGCGGACGCGGTATCACGCGGTGAGCGATGATTTGGCGCAGCCGGTGAACAAGGAAGCGGCGGGGCGATTTACGGAGTATCTGGCGGCGTTGGTGAAGAAGACGGCGAACGATAAAGATAAGCCGGCGTGGAAGAAGACGAGCTTTTTCAAGCGCTTCGCGCGTTAGAAGAGGCGCCAGAGCGATTCGGCGGGTTTTGTGAGTTTGAACTGCTGATACCAGCGGCAGACTGGATACAGCAGGACGAGCACGACTGCCCACATGACGTAGGCCATTTCGAGGGAGCCGGCTTCTTTGAATAGTGTGAGGCCGAAGGCGGCGAGCAGGTAGAAGTGGGCGATGTAGAAGAAGAGCGGCGTCTGGCCAAAGACGATTAACGGGGAGCTGGCCTTTGTGTGGCGGAGGAGTTGGAGGAGCAGGAGGTCGACGCCGATCGAGAGGCAGAGGAAGACGAGCGACGGCGGGTATTTGACGTTGTTGAGGAACTCGATCCAGCCGCTGTCGCGGGGCGGGCGGATGTTGCCCCAGCCGCCGGCGGCGCGGAGGGCGATGCCGATAGCGAGGAGCGAGAGGCCGATGATCCAGATGCGACGGTCGCCGTCGGGATTCGTCCGCCACCAGTGGCCGAAGAGCATCCCGGCGGCGGCGGCGGCGAGCCAGGGAATGACGGGATAGATGACGATGACGTGTTGGGTGAGGCCGGGGGTGAGGAGGACGGCTTGCCAGAGCGGGCCGATCTTGCCGGAGGCGGGCATCAGCGTGTTGGTGGCAAAGACGCAGAGCGCGGCGGTGGCGATCCAGGCCCAGCGGGGCAGGCGTAGGAGCAGTGCGCAGACCATCATCACCATGCCGAGGCCGGCGAGTGTGATGAGGCCCCAGTAGAGTTCGGAGCCATCGATGGGCGGGGGCGCGGTGATGCGATTGAGGCTGACGGCGGCGGGCTTCATGATCGACTGCAGGTACATGATGGGCGTTTCGAGGAGTTGGCCGGTGAGGAAGATGGCGAGGCCGCGGAGGGCGGTGCGGCGGGCGATTTGGGACTCCGTCCAGCCGGCGGCGCGACGGGAGGCGGCGAACCAGGAGATGCCCGCGCCCATGAGGAAGAAGAAGCCGGGCGCGCAGAGATGGGTGATGAGGCGGGTGAGGAAGGGGAAGGCGCTGTGATAGGCGCTCATGGCGCCGGCCCAGAATTCGCTGGCGTGTTGGCGGGCGATGAAGGCGCTCGAGTGGTCGATCGCCATGAAGATCATGATGAGGCCGCGGAGTGCGTCGATGGAATGGTAGCGTTGGTTCACCGTAGAAACAGAATACAATCGATGGTCGGTCCACTATGATTCTGCCTCTTACTCCTATCCGTTTTCTGTATCGCGCCATGGACGTTTTTGCCCGGAAGATCGGGGTCGTCTGTGGGGAAAAGCAGTTCACCTACGCCGAATTTGGCGCGCGCTGTGAACGGCTGGCGGTGGGGCTGAAAGAGCTTGGGGTGTTGCCCGGAGATCGCGTGGCGTATCTGAGTTTTAACACGCACCAGCTGTTGGAAGGCTACTATGGCGTGATCATGGCGGGCGGCGTTGTGATGCCGATCAACGTGCGGCTGTCGCAGGCGGAACTGATCACCGTGTTGAACCATTCCGGCGCGCGCACGCTGCTGTTTGAGACTGATTTTGGCGCGACGGTGGAGGCGATCAAGCCGCATTGCCCGCGGATTGAACATTTCATTTCGCTGAACGAACCGCACCCGGCGGCGGAGATGACTTCGGCGGAGTTGATGGCGGTGGAGGCGGCGGCGGTGGATTGGACGCACGTCGATGAGAACTCGATTGCGGAGTTGTTTTATACGAGTGGCTCGACGGGGACGCCGAAGGGTGTGGCGCTCTCGCACCGGTCGCTGTACCTGCATGCGCTGTACGCGGCGTGCACGTGTCCGTTGGCGGACAACATGGTAGACCTGCACACCATTCCGCTGTTCCACGCGAACGGTTGGGGGCGGCCGCAGTTCTCGACGTTTCTCGGTTCGAAGCAGGTGATGTTGCGGCGGTTTGAACCGGTGGCGGTGCTGCAGTTGATTGAGAAGCACAAGGCTACCGATATGAGCATGGTGCCGACGATGGCGAACGCGCTGCTGGCGTGCCCGGAGTTGGGCAAGTACGACACGTCGAGCTTGCGAACGATTCTGATGGGCGGGGCGGCTTCGTCGCCAACGTTGATTGAGCGGCTGGAGACGACGTTCAAATGCACGGCGGCTTCGGGGTACGGGCTGTCGGAGACGTCGCCGATTCTGACCACGGCGCTGCCGAAGAGTGGGATTCAGTACGCCGACGATCACGACCGGTGGCAGCGGCAGGCGATGACGGGTTGGCCGGCGGTGGGGATTGAGATTCGTGTGGTGGATGCGAATGGCGCCGTTGTGCCGCGCGACGGGCACGCGATTGGGGAGATCATCACGCGCTGCGACAACGTGATGGACGGCTACTTCCGGGAGCCGGAGGCAACGGCGGCGGTGATTCGCGATGGGTGGTTCCATACGGGCGATATGGCCGTTTGGGACGACGAGGGATACCTGCGGATTGTGGATCGGAAGAAGGAGATCATCATCAGCGGCGGGGAGAATATTTCGTCGATTGAGGTGGAGAAGGTGATCTATTCGAACCCGGCGGTGCTGGAGTGCGCGGTGGTGGCGGCGCCGGATGCGAAGTGGGGCGAGGTGCCGGCGGCGTTGATTGTTTGCAAGGAAGGCGCGACGCTGACAGAGGCGGAGTTGATGGCGTTTTTGGAGACGCGGCTGGGGCGGTTCAAGCTGCCGCGGATTGTGCAGTTCGAGACCGAGCCGCTGCCGAAAACGGGCACCGGCAAGATCCGGAAGAACGTTTTGCGCGAGCGGTTCTGGGCCGGGAAAGAGACGCGGATTCAGGGTTAGAGGCCGGTGAGTTTAATGGCTCCGTCGCCGGTGTTCATGCGGCGGAGGTAATCGATCTGGCCCAGATGGTAGTTCAGGTGGCCGAGCAGGTGGAACACGAACTGGCGCGTGGTGAGCGGTTGGCCGAGAACGTTTTCGGGGAAGAGGGCGTCGAGATCGGCTTTGGCTAGTGCGGGGATGACGGTTTCGCGGACGGCGTCGATACGGGCGGCGACGTCGGCGCGCGTGAGGCCGGTGGTGGAGAACTCGAGCGGGCGTTGGCGCGTGTAGGCGATGCCGCCGAGTTGGCGGCCGATGTATTCGCGGAGATTTCCTTCGAGGTGGAGGGCGAGGTTGCCGGCGGAGTTGGTTACGCCGGGGGCGGTTTGCCAGAGCGATTCGTCGGTGGGGAAGGCCTCTATCTCTTGCGCCACTCGGCGCAGATCGCGGGTGAAAAGGCTGATGAGTTCGGAGTGAATCGCCATTCAGCCATTATCATGGAATGACATGGTTTCCTTACGGTTGGAGTGCAGTGTTGAGCAAAAAGACGAGTTGATCGCGGCGCTGTGGGAGGACGAAACGCAGGGCGTGACGGAGATCGATTTGAACGCCAACCGGGTGGAGTTGCGGGCTTTTTTCGCGGAGCAGTTTGACGCGGCGGCTTATGCGGCGTTCGATCCGCGCTGGGAAGAAGAGCCCGACGTGGACTGGGCGGCGGAGACGCGCGCGCGGTGGCCCGGGTTCGCGGTGGGAGAGCGGATCTGGGTGGTGCCGCCGTGGAACGATGAGCCGACGCCGGAGGGCCGGGTTCGTTTGGTGATCAATCCAGGCGTGGGGTTCGGCACGGGCGCGGATTTGACGACGCAGCTGTGCTTGCAGGCGTTGGAGCGGGAGTTGAAACCGACGGACGTGGTGTTCGACTTTGGCACCGGCTCCGGCATTCTGGCGCTGGCGGCGAACGCGTTGGGCGCGAAGGCGGTGAGCGCGGCGGATATCGACCTGGACGCGGTGATGGCGGCGCGCGAGGACTTGCCCGCGGCGGTGGGATTGTTTGTCGGCTCGATCCGTTCGGTGCGGGATGCGAGCGTGGATGTGTTGCTGGCGAATTTGAACGCGGAGACGATTGCCAATCACGCCGCCGAGATGAGCCGCGTGCTGCGGCCCGGTGGACGTGTCATTATCAGCGGTGTGCCGCCGCGGCATGGGGAGCGGGTGGTGAAGGCTCTGACGGCCAACGGCATTCCGCCGAGGGAGGTCTATGAAGAGGATATTTGGCTGCGTATTGTTTGCTAGTCTGCTGCTGTGTGGGCAGGAGGCTTCGCTTCGAAAGTTAGAGGCGGAGATGGCGCGGGTGGCGGCGGTGGGCGGCGGGGTTGTTGGCGCCGTAGCGATCCATGTGGAGACGGGGCGGGTGGCGCAGTTGCGGCCGGCCGAGCGGTTCCCAATGGCGAGCACGTTTAAGATTCCGGTTGCGGTGAAGCTGCTCGAGATGGTGGACCGCGGGGAGGAGTCGTTGGACCGGATGGTGACGGTGGAGACGCGCGATCTGCATCCGGGGAGCGGGACGCTATCGCAGCTGTTTGTTCAGCCGGGCGTGGCGTTGAGCGTGCGGAATTTATTGGAGTTGATGCTGCTGATTAGTGACAACTCGGCGACCGATATTCTGTTGCGCGTTGTGGGTGGGCCTCGGGCGGTGACGGCGAAGATGCGCGAACTGGGGCTCAGCGGGATCCGAGTGGACCGGCCGACGGTGGGCTTGATTGCGGATTATTGGGGGCTGACCGGCCTGCCGCACGAGATGTCGTGGACACCCGAGATGTGGAAGGCTCGCTACGCGGGGACGACCGCGAGCGGACGGGATGAGGCGGCGGCGCGGTTTCAACGCGATGAGCGGGACACGGCGACGCCTCTCGATATGGCGCGGCTGTTGGTGAAGATTCAGAAGCGGGAGGTGAAGGGGGCGGAGTTGCTATTGGATATTTTGCGGCGGTGCCAGACGGGGGAGGCGCGGCTGAAGGGCTTGTTGCCGGAGGGGACACCTGTTGCGCATAAGACGGGGTCGATGGGTGTGACGATTACCAATGATGTGGGGATTATTGCGCTGCCGGGCGGGGCTGGGCATGTGGCGGTGGCGGTGTATGTGAAGGCGAGTGACCAGCCGGAGCGGGCGCGGGAACGGGCGATTGCGGAGATTGCGCGGGTGGCGCGGGACTATTTTCTGTTTGCGCCGGCGCATTAGTTTGGGAATCGTTCCCAGTTGGGGGCGAAGGGTTTGCCTGTGATTTTGGGTCTGACGCCGTTGGGGACGTAGAGCCAGCCCTGGCATTGGTCGGAAGATTCGTAGGTGAAAAAGAATATCGCGGGGGCACCGGTGGTTTCGAGGAAGGCGACCGCTTCGCCGTTGACGACGACGCGAGGCGCGTAGATGCAGAAGCCGGTGGGCGGATCTTTTGGTTGGATGCGCTCTTCGTGGATGCGTTTGACAATGGCCTGGCGGGCGGGGAGATTGCGCTGGAACTCGCGGACACGGATGTTGTGTTCAAAGGGGTAGGAGGCGATGATCGCGAAGGTCAACGCGCAAGCGGCGATGGGGCGCGGGCGGAACGGGCGGTGGAAGAAGCAGTAGACAAGATCGATAAGGGCGGTGAGGAAGAACGCGGCCCAGCTGAGGAAGTGGGTGAAGGGAGCGTCGGGCTGGCCGGCATTGTAGTAGGACGTGTTCAGGAGCGCGAGACAGACGGCGGTGGTGAAGGCCAGGAGCATGGGTTTTTAATGGTGACGGTAGTACCAGTGTTCATTGATCCAATGGGTTTGGCGTGGGGGAGGATTGTCGCCATCGGGTGCGTAAATCCAGCCAACTGGGCCATCGGAACCTGCGGGGACGTAAAAGAAGTAGCGGCGTTTCCCATTGTGTTTTAGTTCTACGACGTCGTAGCCGTTAACAGTGAAGTGGTTGCCGGTGATGCCGCCCCGAATGCGTTCTTCTCCTCGCAAGGTGCCGTTTTGGATGTTCAGGATGATGCTTTCGCGCGTTGATAGATGGAGATGGAAGTCGATGTAGCGGCTGAGGCGATCCAAGGGGACGAGGTAGATGTACAGCAGCGTCGCGGTGCAGACGGCAAACGGAACGACGGGACGCCAATCGCCGGATTCTCTAAAAAGGTAGATGACACTTCCCACCGCGATGACCCAATAGAGCAACCAGGCGAGCAGTCCGTAGAGATCGGAGGGAAGGCCGGAGCGGAACGTCGACCACGCGATGAGGAGTACACAGACCGCGATGGTGGCGCGGAGGAACATGTCCCTAGGCCAGCATCACCGAGGGGTTGTAGACGAGGATACGGGAGCACTCCTCGCACTGCCAAAGCTTATCCGGCTCCGCCTTCACGCCCTGCCAGAAGGCCAGGCGCAATGCCATCTGGCAGACGCCGCAGTTGCCATCGATGGCTTCGCAGAGAATCGGCCCGGTCTTGTATTTCTTGCGGAGCCGCTCGTAGAGTTGCGCATACTTCGGATCGAGCGCGGCCACCAGTTCCTTCACCGATCCAGCGTTCTGGGCGATCTGCGCCAGGCCGGCTTTGTGTTCCTGTTCGGCCGCCTTGAAATGCTCCAGGCCCGCCTTCTGGGCGGCGGCGAGTTCGGCCTGCTCCACCTTGATCCGCGGCTCCAGGGTTTCGGACTGCTCCATCAACTCCAGCACGCGGTCTTCGGCCTTGCTGATCTCGCTGGTATTGAATTGAATCTCGTGTTCGAAAGCGGTGACCTGGGCTTCACTGGAGGCCTGTTCCAACTGCCCCTTGAGCTTCTTCAGCTTGGTCTGGCGCAGTTGCATATCGCCTTCCAACTGGCGGCGTTCCTTTTCGTTGGCGGCGAATTGGGCCTGCAGGTCTTCCACCTGTTTCTTCTTCGCCTCCACCGCTTTCTTTTCGGCGGTGAGGATCTTCGGCAGTTCAGTGAGGCGGACCTGGAGCTGATGGGTCTGGGCGTCGAGTTGTTCGAGGCGGGCGAGCGTTGAGATCTCTGGAAGCATTGATTCCTAGCGGATTCTAGCACGCAATCGGCCGAGGGGTTTGGCGAGGGCGGTGACCGCCAGATCCATCTCTTCGATTTTCAGACTGCGGCAGACGAAGTAGTAGAGGCCGACACCGGTGGGCAGCGCCATGGCGAGCGTTAACAGATAGCGGCCACGCCCGGCGGGCATCCAGGCGGTGGCGAGCGACTGGGCACCCCAGATGCCGAATGACATGATGGCGGTGGCGAAGGTGATCTTCATGACGCTGGAGAACAGCGCACGGCCGTAGATGCCGCCGACTCGGTGGCGCAACATCGCGAACTGCAGCAGCGCGCCGGTGATGGCGACGGCGGCGGTGGAGAGCGCGAGGCCCGCGTGGCCGAAGCTGGTGGCGCCGGTCATGGTGGAGACGATGAAGTAGTTCGTGGCGATGGAGGCCAGGCTGATGTACATGGGCGTCTTCGAATCCTTCAGCGCGTAGAAGGCCGGGACGAGAATTTTCAACGCTGCGTAGCCGACGAGGCCGGCGGCGAACCACGCCAGCGCGGCGGCGGTTTGTTGGGTGTCGTAGCGATGGAACTCGCCGCCTTCGAAGAGAGAACCGATGATGGCGTCGCCGATGACGAGCAGGCCGGCGGAGGACGGGATGGTTAGCAGGAAGACGAGGCCGAGCGATTGGGAGAGCGTGCGGCGGAAGTCGTCCATATCGCCGTTGGCGGCGGCGCGGGAGATGGCAGGCAACGTGGCGCCGCCGATGGCGACGCCGAACAGGCCCAGCGGCAGTTGCATGAAGCGGAAGGCGCAGCCGAGCCAGGTGACGGGGCCGTTGAAGCCGGTGACGGGATCGTTGATCTGCGAGGCGAAATTCGAGTTCACCATGACGTTGATCTGCACGGCGGCGTTGCCGAGAATGGCGGGGCCCATGAGCTTGGCGATGTGGAGCAGGCCGGGGTGATCGAAGTTAAACGCCGGGCGGAAGAGGAAGCCTTCGCGGACGAGGCTGGGGACCTGCGCGAACAACTGCAACGCGCCGCCGCACATGACGCCCCAGGCCATACCTTCAATGGGCGTGATGCCGATTTGCGGGCCAAACACGCGGCCGATCAGGAGGCCGCAGACCAGCGAGCCCACGTTGAACATGGACGAACTGAGCGCGGGGAGGGCGAAGCGTCCGCAGGCGTTCAAGATGCCCATGACCTGCGCGGCGAGCGCGACGAGCAATAGGAAGGGGCTCATGATGCGCGTCATGCGGACGGCCAGGTCGAACTTGCCGGGCACCTGGTGGAAGCCGGGAGCGAGCGTGGAGACCAGCTGCGGCGCGAAGGCCATGCCGAGCAGGCAGACCGCTCCGACGATGACGATGATGGCGGTGGCGACAAGGTTGGCCAGGTAGGCCGCGTCGGCACGAGATTTCTTTTGCAGGTACTCGACGAACGTCGGGACGAAGGCGGAGGAGAGGGCGCCTTCGGCGAAGAGATCGCGGGTCAGATTCGGGATGCGGAAGGCCAGCAGGAAGGCGTCGTTGGCGGCGCCGGCACCGAAGAGGCGGGCGAGCGCCATTTCGCGCGCCAGACCGGTGACGCGGCTGGCCAGCACGGCAATGGAGGTGATGCCCGCCGATCGGGCGACGCTCTCCGCCGTGTTGCGTTGGCGCAGCGCGACGCCGGCCCGATCGGTCTCCGACACCTATCCTCCGTAGCGTTGCAGGAAATGCGCCACGGTGGCGATGCCCTGGTAGTAGTTGGCCAGTTTGAACTTTTCGTTCGGCGAGTGGAGCCCGTCGTCGGGGAGTCCGAAGCCCATCAGAACGGTGGGGATGCCGAGGTGTTTGGCGAAGTCGCCCACGATGGGGATGGAGCCGCCGGAGCGCGTGAAGACGGTCTTGCGGCCGAGCGATTCTTCGAACACTTCGGCGGCGACGGCGATGGCCGGGTGGTCCGGATTGACGATGATGCCGGGGCTGGTGCCGAGCACCTTCACCTGCGCTTCAATGCCGGCGGGCTTGTTGGCCGCGACCCAGGCTTTGAAGAGCGCGACGATCTTCTCCGGGTCCTGATTGGGGACGAGGCGGAAGCTGACTTTGGCGAGGGCCTTGGCGGGGATCACCGTTTTCGAACCGGCGCCGGTGAAGCCGCCGGCGATGCCGTGAACTTCGAGCGTCGGGCGGGACCAGGTCTTTTCAAACACGCTGCGGCCGGGTTCGCCGGTGATGGCGGCGCCGATCTCGTTGTTGACGTATTCATCGGCGTTGAAGGGCAGGCTGTTCCAGGAGTCGAGTTCGGCGGAGGCGGGCTCGGCGACGTCGTCGTAGAAGCCGGGGATCTGGATGACGCCATCGGCGTTTTTGGCTTTGGCGAGCAGTTCGATGAGGCCGAAGACGGCGTTGGGCGCGGCGCCGCCGTAGAGGCCGGAGTGCAGATCGCGCGACGGGCCCTGCGCTTCCACTTCCATGTAGCAGAGGCCGCGGAGGCCGATGCAGAGCGTGGGGATGCCTTCGGCGTAGAGGGCCGTGTCGGAGACGAGGGCGACGTCAGCCTTCAGCTTCTCCTTGTGTTCGGGGACGTATTTCGCGATGGACGCGCCGCCGATTTCCTCTTCGCCTTCGATGAGCACTTTGATGTTCAACGGGAAGGTGCCGGTGAGTGTTTTGAGGGCTTCGAGCGCCTTGATGTGGGCGTACATTTGGCCCTTGTCGTCGACGGCGCCGCGGGCGTAGATGTTACCGTTGCGGACTTCCGGTTCGAAGGGCGGGGAGACCCAGAGTTCGAGCGGGTCGGGCGGCTGGACGTCGTAGTGCCCGTAGCAGAGAACGGTGGGCTTGCCGGGGGCGTGGAGCCAGTCGGCATAGATGAGCGGATGGCGCTCGGTGGGTATGATTTCGATGTTTTCGAGGCCGGCAGTCTTCAGCGCGTCGGCCGTGAACTGGGCCGCGCGGGCCACGTCACCGGCGTGTTCCGGCAGCGTGGAGATGCTGGGAATGCGAATGAGCTGGAAGAGTTCTTCGAGCAGGCGGGCGCTGTTGGCGTCGACCCATTGGTTGATGGCGGCGAGGCCGGCTGAGTTGGACATAGAAACCTCCATTATAGGGCGATGGGTGTAGGCTGAGCCTGCTACTGATACAGCCGGTCGCGCACTTTGAGATACCATTCCGCGCCGAGGGCGTTGCGCCATTGATCGACCGGCGCGGCGCACCAGGCGTCGGGGACCGCCGTCTCCGGGGCGATGCCGCCGCGGACGAAGGCCTGGATTCCGGCGTCGCGGCCGAGCTTCTTGGCTAGCGCCACATCCTGCTGAATGTTGCGCTGCTGGAGGAGGCGGATCGACGTTTCCTTCGGCTGGAACTCGCTCTTCAACGGGCGGCAGAGATGGTCGCGCCACGGGCTGACCATGGCTGAGTCCGAACGCGCTTCCACCGCGGGCAGGCCCCAGAATTTGGGTTGGAACACGGGGATCTGCGCGGCGACGATACGGCCCTCCATCGGGTAGATCACCCAACGGTCTCCGACCCAGAGTTGCGGTTCGATCTTGAAGCGCCGCACGGGGGCGGTGTTGGCGACGTAGAGATCCATCCAATACGTCAGGTTCTCTTCGGTGTTCGAATGGCCGTGGATGGGGAGGTCCACCTTCTCCAAACGGTCCGGAATGCCGTTGGCTCCGTAGTGTTGGCGGTAGAGGACAACGCGGACGGTGTCCTCCGGATTCTGGCCGATTTCCAATGAATAATCGATGCCGGCGGGCACGTTGGCCGTCAGCATGTAGCTGGCGAAGCCGTTGCGGGCCAGGGCCGGGGAGAGGATCTCGCGAGGGTAGTCGACACGATCCACCGCGACCACTTTGCCATCGGCGCCGACGCGCTGGAACTCTGAACGGACATAAAGTTCCTGCGCGGGCAGCGCGATGGCACAAGCGACAAACGCGAGTTGGCTCCAGGAGCGCATGGCGGGACGCCTAACGGTTACGCGAGGTCGAATTTCTCGATGTGGACGGTCGCATCGCCGGTGACGAGCACCGGACGGCCGAAGATCCCCTCGAGTTCTTCGAGGTGCTGGTTGCGGTGCGATTTGAGCACCTTGGCCACTTCGGGATGGACGCGGAGAACGACGGTCTTGTCGTCGACGGCTTTGGAAATCTTCTGGGCTTCCAGGAGGATTTCGCCGATGACGGTGGCGACGCTCTTCACCGAACCCGCGCCTTCGCAGTACGGGCAGGGCTGGCAGAGCGTGCGTTCGAGCGACTGTTTCACACGTTTGCGGGTGATGGCCACGAGGCCGAAGTCATTGAACTGGAGAATCTTGTACGGGGCGCGGTCGACACGCATGGCGTCTTCGAGCGCGGCCATTACCTTCTGCCGGTTCTTGCGCTCATCCATGTCAATGAAGTCGACGACGATGATGCCGCCCAGATCGCGGAGGCGGATCTGGCGCACGATCTCTTTGACGGCTTCCGTGTTGGTCTTAACGATCGTATCTTCCAGACGGTTCGACTTGCCGACGAACTTGCCGGTGTTGATATCGATGGCAACGAGCGCCTCCGTCTGATTGATGACGATATAGCCGCCGGACTTGAGCCACACCTTGGGCCGGAGCGCCTTTTCGAGCTCATTGGTGATGCCAAAAGCGTCGAAGATGGGCACGGGGCGCGTCCAGAGTTTGACGCGGTTGATCATCTGCGGCTGGAAGCGCTGGACGAACTGCAGGGTGCTGGCGTAGAGCTCTTCGTTGTCGAGCCAGATGGTCTTGAAGTCGGACGACACCTGATCGCGGAGGGTGCGCTGGACGATGTCGAGATCGTGATGAACGAGGCAGGGCGCGCTGCGCTTTTCAGCCTTGGCGCGGATGTCGAGCCAGAGGTTGTAGAGGAACTGCATATCGTTGGCGATATCCTCTTCGGTCTGGCCTTCGCCGGCGGTGCGGATGATGAAGCCACCGGACATGCCCTGGCGATGCTGTTGGAGAATGCGCTTCAGGCGGAGGCGTTCTTCGTCGCTGGCGATTTTGCGGGAGACGCCGTTGTGATCGACCGTCGGCATGTAGACGCAGTAGCGGCCGGGCAGGGCGATGTGGCTGGTGATGCGGGCACCCTTCTGGGCGATGGGCTCTTTGGCGATCTGGACCAGGATCTCCTGGCCGGCCTTGAGCAGGTCGGTAATCGAGGGGAGCGGGGGACGTTCGGTACGGTCACGGTCGCGGAAGGAGGGACGGGGGCCACGGTCTCCGCCACGATCTCCGCGGTCGCCACGATCCCGATCCCGATCCCGGTCACGATCCCGATCGCGTTCCGGCCGGGCTTCCACGGCGCGCTCTTCCACAGGGGCGACATCGGCGACAGCTTCAGGCTCCAGGGCAGGCGCTGCCCCGGCACCGGCGGCAGCCACGGCGGGGCGATCCCCGGGGCGGGCGTCTTCACGGTCATTGCCGCGGCCACGGCGGCGACGGCCACGGCGGCCACGCTGGAAGCGGGCGCCGCGATCGCGTTCGCGGAGAGCAGCCGTCAAACTATGGGGCTGGCGGGCGGGCTCGGGACCACCATCGGCACCCTCTTCGCCTTCCACCACTTCGCCGTCTTCCTCTTCGTCACCTTCTTCGCCGTCGGCGGCGGCCAGGGTCTCTCCGCCTTCAGAGGCAAGGAGTTCCTCGGCGGCGCGCTGGGCGGCGTCGGCTTCGTCTTCGTCCTCGTCGGCCTCGGTGAGGAGTTCCTCGCGGGCTTCATCGATGGCGTCGACGTCTTCCAGTTCCGTGGGGTCGATGTCGTTGTCGAGTTTGGCGAAGGAGGTATCAATGTATTCGGCAACGGGCTCTTCGGCGACGACCGGGGGCGGCTCGGGCATCGGCGGCGGCTCGGCGGCGACGGGCTCGGCGACTTCCGGTTCGGCGGCGATCACGACAGAGGCAACCGGCTCAGGAGCGGCAACGGGCTCCGGCTCCGGCTCGACGGCGGCGACAACTTCCGGCTCGGGCTCCGGTTCCGGTTCCGCAGCGGGCGGAGGAGGAGGGGGAGGCGGCGGGGGCGGCGCGGCGGCAACGGCCGGACGGCGGTACTTGGCGAGCGATTCACCGGGGAGCAGGAAGACCGGCTCGGACGGTTCGGGGCTCAGGAATTCAGCCACACGGGGGGCGATGTAAGGAGCATCGGGCTGGGCGGCTGGTGCGGCGAGTTCAGGGGCGTCGGCGCCGTCGACAACGGGCGGCGCATCGCTGGGGGCATCGGCCGAAGCATACTTAGAGTCCGGCAGGCCCGCACCACCACGACGGCGACCACGATCGCCACCGCGTCCACGATCCCGGTCCCCCCGGCCACGATCCCGGCCACGGCCGCGGTCACGGCCCCTGTCGCGGTCACGATCCCGGAAGGGGCGCACTTCGCCATTGGCGGGAGGAGCGGCGGCGCCATCGGCGGCGACCGCGGGCGGATCTCCGGCTTCGATTGCTTCGCCGGCTTCCAGTGCTTCCACCGGCTCGGCCGCGATGATGGGGGCGGGAGCGCGGTAGGGGGTGTGTTCCCGTTCGCGGGAGTGGCGGGCGGCCACGGGGATGGGCTTTTCGTCGCCCACTTTGTCGAGATCATCGGAGTGATCGTCGGCAAAGTCGGACACA
>CAMATG010000030.1 GCA_945860645.1 Candidatus Sulfopaludibacter sp. SbA3
AGGCGGCGCACAATGACTGGCTGCAGACGGGTGTGGAGGCGGGATGGGGCGGGCTGATGGTACTGGGGATGATGGGGGCGTGGTGTGTATACCGCTGCTGGCGCCGCCCGTGGGGATGGGGGACGGTGCTGCTGCTGGGGCACGCGACGGTCGATTTTCCGTTGCAGACACCGACGTTACTTTTTATGTGGGCGTTGGTGGCCGGGTTGCTGGGAGCGGAAGCCGAGAAGAAAGAGCGGCGGGAGCGGGTTAGCGCCCTCGCCAGACGATAAGGCCGGTGGCCGTAGCAATACCAAAGCCGGTGACTTTATCCAAGACCGCCATTGTGTTCCGCTTTTTGTCGTCCAAGGGAATGTAGAGTGTGTCCTCGGGCTGGAGGACGAAGTCGGACGCTTTCCGCTTAAGGATGTCGCGAAGCGGGATCTGGATTTCGTTGCGGCCGCCGGCTTTATCTTCCTTGCGATAGACGTAGGCGTAGCGGAGAGAGAAGTTGAGGGCGCCGCCGGCGAGGGCAAGAGCGCGGAGGACCGTGACGGGTTCGTTGTCCCGGATCTGGAAGGGGCCGGGCTTCTGGACGTTTCCCGTGACGAAGAACTTTTCGGCCTCGGGGACACGGATTTCCTCGCCGCCCTTCAGGGTGATGTTTTTCTCGGGAAGGAGACCGTCGAGGAGTTGGCGGACGGAGATTCTCTCGAGGAGCGTAGCGGAAGAGTTGGGATCGGGTCTAACAAGGACGATATCCGGTCCGGAGTCCGGTGTAATACCGCCGGCGCGGGCGAGGGCGTCGAGCAGATTAACGCGGCCGACCATCTGAAAAGTGACCGGGGTGCGGACGGCGCCAACGACGGAGATGGGGCGGCTGGCGACATCGGCGAGTGCGACGGTCACGCTGGGGGCGACGAAGAGTCCGCTGGCTTCTAGGGCGGCCGCGATGGCGGCCTCGACGGCCGCTGGACGCATACCGGCGATGTTCATCGGGCTCTTCAGGAGGGGCAGTCGTAAGGCGCCATCGCTGCCGACGCGGTAGACGCGGGTCAACTCGGGGGAGCCGTAGACGGTGACAGAGATGGAATCGTCGGGGTTGATAATCTGGGACGGGAGGGTAGCGGCAACGGGCGCTTGCGCGAGCGCGTGGACGCAAAGGAGCGGAGCCGAGATGAACGGGGCGAAGCGCGATTTCCAGGACAGGCGGAATAACATTTTTAGAACTCTCATTCTGAGGATATACGGAGCTCCGCCGTATCGGTAAAAGGGAAGGGAATCCCCTTCGCGAAGGCGGAGCCAAGGAAAAATTTGACGACGGGATCGTGGCCCGCCATGTAGGCAGCCGGTTCTCCGGCGCGAGCGGCTCTTTTCAGGAGCCCGAGACCGGTATGGACGTCGCCCTTGACAAGGCTATTCAAAGCCTTGAAGTAGTTCGGGAGCCGAAAATGTGCTTTGCCCGGTGTTGAGGTGGCCCAAGAGCGATCGGCGCCGGGGATCAGGGCGTCCCAAGCGAGCTCCTCGGTGGCACCGATCGAGCCGAGTTGGGAGTTGAGGAGAATGGCGCGGGCACCTTGAGCGTCACCCTGGACGAAGCAGATCCGGATGAGGAGGACCCTGGCCCAGCCGAAAGCTGGAAAGGCGGTGACGACGCCTTCAGCGGCGTTCCGGGCGGCAAGGAGATCGCCACGGCAGAAGAGCGACTCGGCGTGGTTGAGGATGCGCAGAATGTCCTGGGGGGCTCCGCTCTCGCGAACCCCGGTGCCCGTTTGAGGGAGGAGAACGTACCGTTCTTTCAGGCCGATTACCGCGCTACCGACAAAGGGAGAGTGAAACGTGGCCGCTTGACGCGCGGCAAGGTCAAAAAGGGCGGCAGAACCGTCCCAATCGTGACGAAAAACGGCTTTGGCAATGGCCTGGCATGTAAGCCGGAACAGATCCGGCTGCGTGTGGACCTCCGCGGTCTCGACCGCCCGGAGGGCGGCGTACTCGAAGCGGTCATTGCGGGAGACAAAGAGAGCGCGGCACACTTCCGTCAGGTGCGCAACGCCGCCGGCGATCGCAAGAGCGGCTCCATCCTGCGACAAACTACCGATCGCACGGGACAGACGGTAGAGGGCGAACGGGGACCCCAGAGCGCCTTCGGCACAGATGGCCCGGCAGATGTTGGCGGCGATGGTCTCCTTGAGTAAGTCCTCTTTCATTGCAGCGCCTCTGTTCCTGAGCAGCCGGACCGGATCTGCAAGGCGGCTTGGATGAGCACGGCGAAGGCGTCGTCTTCACTGCCGATCACCGCCGTCAGCTCGCGGCATACACCCAAATGAACGGCTGCCAAGAACGGGGACTGAATGCCGTGCGCCGCCATGGTCATGACGATGGCGGTGCGACCTTGTTCGAGAAACCAGTCATACCGAGGTTCGAGACGTTTCCGTAGACTGTTGCCGGCGCTGTCCAGATGGAGAAAAATGAATGAAACCTCTTCCGTACTTTCCGTAAAGCCAACGGAGAGATCAGACCGCTCAGAAAGGCACAATGACATAAGTCCCTTTACACTTTGCCTGAGTGTAACCAAAAATAATAAGTCCCGCCAGCGATAACGGTTAATCGAGTGTGATAATCCAATTAATCCGCTAGCTGTCAAGCGCCCTGGCGAGTATCTCCTTCGAGACCTTGATGAACGGATGTATGCGGTGGACAGCGCCGGCGTCCAGCTCCTCCCGAAAGTTCGGGAGAAAGCGGAGGGCTAACCCGGTCCCGAATACGCCCAGTGCGGCGGAGCAGAGGGGCCACGCGGGCAGATGTTCCTCGCTAAAAGCAGGAAGGTTGGAGAGCGCCACCACGAGATAAGAAGCCACCAAAGCAATCGACAGAGCACCAACAAGCTGCGCGGTCAGGGCGGCGAAAACCCAGTTGCTGACACACCTTTTCCGGGAGAGCCGAAGTGCCAGCGGGAACGCAGAAAAGGCGCTCTCATATAGCAGGCAGAGCCAATACGAAGTAATCGCCACATTCATACCGGCCGCGACCGAAATGTATAGACAAGAAACCACATCAGACTCCAGTAACACACATTGAGTTTCCCAGTTCCGGTGGGCTTTCGCTATCGGGAGATTGCCTCAACGCCGCCTGCACAATTTCTGAACAGGCTGATGCAGCCACGCGATCAGAGGGACGGGCGCCGGACAACCCTGCAAGCAAAGTGGAGGCATGTACGACGAATGCGAGACTTTCGTAACGACCATTGCGCCTGCCTAGGTTACTCAGCGCCCTGGCTAACCGTTAACTAAGTTAATTATCTTGCAACCAACTCGGCTGGACATCAGAACACAATCACACACAGCCTCAAAAACTCGGAATGGCCAAGTCGCCTAGCGTATCTTCTTCGGTCTCGGCTGAGTCCGAGAATCCGAGACCTTCAATGGGTACCTTTACCGGGCGAAGTGTGTCCGTCAAGTTACGCAAAGTTAGGAAAAATATGATGAAACCATCCATGCGATTGTTGCTCCCAGCAATGCTGTGTGTGACGCTCGCCGCCCAAGTTGTTCCGCCCCCGCCTGCCCCCGTTTTTATCTTGCCGGCGCCTCTGGCCAATGTTGCCACCCCGCGGCCACTGCTCACCGGCATTGTTCGCAACGAAGCAGCACTGCGTGTCCTGGGGAAAGCCCTCTTTTGGGATCAACAGCTGGGTGGCGATGGCGCCGTTGCCTGCGCTACCTGCCACTATCACGCCGGAGCGGATCACCGCCCGCGCAACCAAGCAAATGCGGGTGCCAACGCGCTGTTCGACCGGCTTCGCGGCCCTGGCCAGACGCAGACGGCCGACCTGTTCCCGTTCGGTGACCGGGTGAACCACCCATACGCCGACGACAAATATTCTTCGCAGGGTACGCGCCAAGCTAACTTCCTGGCGGTGAATCCGACCGGAAACCCGGTGGACCAGTCCGGCACGATCGTCGGCCACCGTCAGACGACGGGACGCAACGCCCCTTCGGTGATCAACGCCGTCTTTAATTTCCGGAATTTTTGGGACGGCCGCGCCTCCGAGGTTTTCAATGGGCGCGATCCGTTCGGCAACATCTCGCATAACGCTACCATTCTGTCCGTAATGAACGGGGTGATGGGGCACGAAAAACTGAACCTGCCGTTTTCGAGTCTGGCTTCGCAAGCCGTCGGGCCTCCCAACAACGAAGTCGAAATGTCCTTCCTGGGCCGTGACTGGGCTGATTTGGGCCGGAAAATGTTGGGCCGCCGTCCGTTGGCTTTCCAGCGGGTGGCGACGAACGATTCCGTCCTCGGGACCTATGCCAATCCGGCTGGCGGAATCCAGACGGTAGGCCTCTTCCAGGCAAATACCTACCTGCAACTCGTGACCGCCGCCTTCCAGCCGAAGTACACGACCAGTACGAACCGGGCTTGTTTCGACGAGGCGACCAAGAATTTCGTCCCGAACCGGGTCGTCACCTGTCCTTCGGGTGATCCGGCCGGATACACCATGGCGGAATCGAATTTTGCTATGTTTTTCGGTCTCGCGATTCAGGCGTACGAAGCTACCCTGCGTTCCGATCAGTCGAAATTCGACGAATTCCTGACCGGAAGACGCAACCTCAATGCGCAAGAGACGAACGGTATGAACGTCTTCTTCGGACCAAACGCCCAATGCTCGCTTTGCCATTTTGGGCCGGAATTCACCAGCGCCTCCGTTTCCGCATTGAACGCCCAGCAGCCGGGAGGTGGTCTAAACAATGGCATTTTCAACGCCAACCAATTAATTGCCCGTCCACCGGCACCGCCAGCGACCGGCGCGGCAAGAGCGAACTGCAATGGTGTGGCCACAGCAGCAAACTGTGTTTTCCTGCCTGGCAGCGGCGGAGATGGTAGAAATATGATCAACGGTGTCACGCCAGTTCACGGTTCGGACATGCGTTTCGCTGGGGGTTTCGAAAGAATGCCAGCGGCGTTCCGTCTGGATAGCACAGGCCGACAGGTGCCAGTTAACCTGCTGGATCCCTTCAACCTGGCGAATAATCCCACATTCGGGACTCCGCTCGGCACTGGAGTGGTGAATCAAACGATGCAATCGCCGTTTGCTATCTACGATCTGGGGTTTTATAACATTGGTGTCCGGCCCGATGTACGGCTCGATGGGCTGAGTTCCGACCCTGGGATCGGCGGGTATTTCCCCCAAAACATCAACGGTACCGCTCCGTTCCCAGCCACGGCAAATGGGACGATTCCTCTTTCTTTCACGCGACGTGCAAAGGCCGAACAGGCTACTCTGTCGAAGCGTGGGACGGATGATCTGACGTATCGGACACCCGCCGTCCAGTATATGGCCTTCCCGTTCGGTAGCTGTGTTCAGCAGGAAAATGCAATCCCCACCGCGGTTCCTCCGGTCCTGGGGGTGATTCCTTTCCCCAACAATCCGAACCTTGTGACTCCTGCTCCGTGCTATTTCTTTAACACGCAAGGCAGCGTTTTCATTGACCCGCTAACGCTTAAACCGCTTCTGGGTGGGCGAATGCTCAATGGGCCGATGTATCAGAAGGCTGCCAACGGCACCCCGCTTCCGGATACCAGTTGCCCCAACACGACCGAATACGGCCAGCCTGGGCAGTGTCCGGAGGAGCGTGATGCGGTGGTGGGCGCTTTCAAGACGCCGGGACTACGGAATGTGGAGTTTACCGGTCCGTATTTCCACAATGGTTCGGCGAAGTCGCTGTTAGAAACGGTTCAGCTGTACACTCGCTTCCACCACCCCAACCTGGCGCTGTCGCCGGAGGTCGAAGGGATCTCGACCGCGTTCGCGGCGGGGTTGATCACGCCTCAGGATGAGCTGGACCTGGTGCGGTTCATGCGGCTACTGACCGATTCGCGGGTGGCAAATCAAAAAGCGCCGTTCGACCATCCGTCTCTGTGCGTCCCGGTGAGCGAGTTGAACCAGACGGACACCTATCGTCTGGTGCATCCGGTGGGAGCCGGAGGCTCAATCTATCGGTTGCGGACCTTCGAGGAGTTGCTGGCGGGAACGACGCTGAACTTGGAAAACACCTTCACCACCCCGTGTAATCCACTGACAGTACCGGCGACGACGACAGTCCGTCCGCCCTCAGGGGACAACTAAACCTACCGGTGGAGGGGGCGGGTCACAACCCTCCCCCTCCAGTTGCAAATTAGAAAGTCAACCGTTCGGCGATATCTGTCGCCGGAATTTTTTTAAAAGGCAGAGTCCACCTTAATGATCCCCCACGACATCAACCTAAAATCTCGATTTTCCATTTCAGCGATCGTTCAGCCCGCGCTGCGCCAGTCGCGCCGCGCCATGACCTTGTTCCTGCTCGCGTTGGGGGCACTCTTTTCCTCTACAGCGCAAGCCCAGGTGAGTTGCAACCAGGGTACGGTTCCCGTTCCCGTAGTTGGCAACGTGAACCCTACTACAGGCACGTCTGGCACATCCATCACGCTAAGCGGTGCGAATTTCGGATCGGAGAATGTAACCGTTGTAGGCTTTCCCGTCAGTTTGACATCACAAAGGGTCTACTTTGGCAATGGCCAGGTCAGCGATACGGCCACCTTTTCGCTGTCCGGTGCGAATGTAGTTGCGACGGCGCCCGCCAACCTTGCCGGGCCCTTCAACATCATCGTCCAGAAACGGGGTGGGATTGGTGGCTTGGTGACGAAGTGTTACCAATACACCAACGCCTTCAGCTATCTGCCCGTGCCGATCGTGTTGGGCGTGACACCGGAACAGGGAGTCGCCCAGACGGTCGTCAGCATCGCAGGCCTGAACTTTACGAATCCCTCTTCCGTTAACATCGGCGGGACCCCGGCTACGAGTGTGCAGTACCAAAATGAATTCTAAATCTTCGCAACCATTCCTGGAATCATCGCGCCTGGCGAATACAGGGTACAGGTCTGCAACAATGTTGGTTTGTGTAGTGCCGACATTGTCAACTTCGAGTACCTGCCGACGCCCACGATCGTCTCCATTACACCGAATTACGGCTTCACGACCGGTGGAACGGCGGTGACTGTCACCGGTACCGGCTTCTTCCGCAGGGGCGTTCCCGACTTGGCCGCGATCTACGTGGGCGGGGTGGCTCTCACGAATCTGGTTGTTCTGAATAACCCAACTGCCACTGGTGTCACCGGAATCAACGATCCGGGTCCCGTTACTGTAGAAGCACTAAATTTGAGCGGAATCTTCAGCACCAACAATGCGGCGGTCTTCACGTACATTCCGGCTCCGGTCCCGGTGATTACCAGCCTCAATCCGGCGCAGGGTCCGGTGGCGGGCGGGAACACTGTGACCATCAATGGGAGCGGCCTTCTGACCGCGACGGCGGTAACGTTTAACAATGCGCCAGCTACGATCACCGCGCGGACGGAAACGACCCTTACGGTGACGGTACCTGCCGGTGTTGCAGGTCCGGCGAACGTGATCGTCACCAACCCGTTTGGTGCGAACGCACCGAACGGAACGGGCGTACTGCCGGTGTTCTACACTTATGTCAACATCACAACCCCCGTCATCTCAACCATCGTGCCCAGCCGCGGCCCGACGGTCGGCGGAACGCTCGTGACTCTGACCGGTTTTGGCTTCACCGGGGTTACTTCGGTGACTTTCAACGGAAACCCGGCGCAGATTCGCCTCGGTGGCACCGACACCTTGCTTGAAGTGGTCACCCCGGCGGGCGTACCCGGCCCCACGAGCGTGATCGTAACGAACCCGGCGGGCAGCAACGCCGCCAATTCGCTCTTCACCTACATTCCGTCTCCCGGCTTCGGAGCGCTGGCTTGCGTGAGCAACGCCGGTGTGCCGCCGCTGGTGCGGGCCGAAGGGCTGAGCGAGCTGGTGGGCGACTTGGTGCTGAACTGCAAGGGCGGGACGCCGACGGCGGCGGGGCAGCCCGTTCCTCGCGCGAACATTCAGATTTTCCTGAATACGAATATTACCAGCCGGCTGACGAACGATCCTTGGAGCGAGACGCTGCTGATGATCGACGAGCCCAGCGCGGCTGCGCAGCGGTACTGCTCTGTGAACGGCGGATGCGCGATCGACGGCGTGGGCAACGTGTTCGGCAACGACGCGCTGCCGGATGGTGTTGATTACGACGCGACGGCGCTGGCTCCTTCCCTGACGGCGCTGGTTCCGAACGTGTACCAGGGCCGGATGGCTGGGGCGAATTCCATTGTGTGGCTCGGTGTACCGATCGATCCGCCGGGTGATACGGCAACGCGCATCATCCGCATCACGAACGTTCGGGCGAACGCGAACCAGCTGGGTGTTTCCAGCACGCTAATTCCGACGCAGATCGTGATGTACGTCTCCGTAAGCGGTTCCACGTCGGTGCCGATCAACAATCCGCAGCAGACGGTGGCTTTTGTCCAGCCGGGTATGACGTTCTCGGTCCGGCAGGCGGTGAAGAACTACATGCAGTGCGTGTCTTTCAATCCTGAGGCTTCGACGTCGACGTCGGCGACGCTCCGGAACGGGCTGGGCACGGTGGTGCGGTTCGCGGAAGGCTTCGCGACGGCGTTCAAGCGGCGGACGTCGGCGGTGTTCGTGGACGGCAACACGTCACCGAACCCGGCGGCGCAGAACACGCCAGGCGCGATCTACAACTCGGAAACCGGGTTCTACAACCCCACGCCCAATGTCACGGAAGGTGTGGCGAACGGCTTGAGCGAGGCCGGGTTGGCTACTCACGGTACCCGGCTGATGACTCGCTTCTCGAACGTGCCGCCCGGCGTGGCGCTGTATGCTTCGGCGTATCCGGTGGCGTCCAGTACGACGAATGCGGGATGTCTAGGCAGCTTCAGCAGTGCCTGCATTACTGGAGTGCAAACTTCGGCTAACGGTGCGGCCCGGTTGATCAACACAGACGCGAACGGCGGTGGCGCGTTCTCGGCCGCCATGGCGCCCACAACTTCTGTGGAGGGGGCTTCGATGGCGCCTCTGACGACCTCAGGCGGTAATGCCACGGCGGTCTGGGAGGTGCTGAACACCGATCCACTCCGGTCTGAAACGATAGAGTTCGGTATCGGTGTGGCCTACACGGCGAATACCGCGAACAACTTGCCTGGTTTGGGTTCTACGACGGTGGCTGGGAGCTTTGCCCCGCTGAGCACAGTGGCGGTGGCGTCCAGTTCGGCGGCGACCCCGCGGTTTGCTAACGTAACCAACCCGACGGTAGTGTTCACCATTAACTCTTGCACGACGAATCTACTCTTCCCGTTCCTGACCAACCAGTCGGGTTTCGACAGTGGCATCGCCATCAGCAATACGTCCAGTGACATGTTGGGCACATCGCCGCAAACCGGCGCATGCAAACTCAACTATTACGGCGACTCGGCCGGTGGCGGAGCAGCGCCTGCGGCGCAAACTTCGTCCAATGTGCCGGCTGGCCGGCAGTTGCTGGCGGTGTTGTCGAGCGGAGGGAACTACGGCATTGCGGCGACGCCGGGCTTCCAGGGCTACATGATCGCGCAGTGCGCGTTCCAGTATGCTCATGGCTTTGCGTTCATCAGCGACGTCGGCGCCAATCGTGTGTCGGAGGCGTATCTCGCCTTGGTACTCGACAGCGGTCTGTCGTCCCGGACCTTATTCTCCAGTGAGGTGCTGGGCCACTAGGAGCTAAACCCCCGCCGGTCAGGGATGCCGTTCGCCGCGATGGCTCGGGCGGGATCCCTGACTGGGATTTGATGTATCGAGACCGAACGATGAAGTTTCCTTTCCTAATTGACCGTTGGTGTTTTTCCGGGTTTCAGAACCATGATGAGTGGCTTTTGAGACCTAACGATTGCTTTTTGTTTTCGTAGATGTGCCAAAAGGAGTCGACGGATGGCTGCACATAGAGCGGTGTTAATCCGAGCATCCGGTGGAGCGCTGGGTGGGAGGAAGGGACCCCGTCAAGCGCTTGTGATGGGGACCGGGGTGCAAACGGTTCGGCGTAGTGACTGGACGGAGCGTCCGTCTGTCCTGGATTCCTTTCTTTCGGTGATGGCTCCGCCGGCTGAAGTTCCGGATACGCAGGCTCCCGAGTGGAATGTCTCGCCCGCGTTCGTACCCGAACTACCGGCCGAGCCCGAAGCAACGCCGGTTTCGGGGCTCGAGGAGCAGGCTGCGTACGAGATTCCAGCGGAACCGCACACAGTATCTGACGAACCGAAACAGCTTTCCGCTGGTGCGGATTCTTCCTTTCGGTCCGTCGAGCCGGACCCGGACTGGCACTACCTACGCCACCGATGTGTGCTCTGCGGTCGGGACCGTTACGGGGAGCAAAACCCCTGGACTTCGCCGAGTTGGATCACTGAGCAGGGGTGGGTGATTTGCCGGACCTGCTATTCCGTGCACCGGGGAACCGTAGGTGCTTTGGCGGAGTATCAGCCGGGCGGATGGGTGGTTCCGTACGATTTTATCGAGCGTAATCTTCGGACCCTGCCGCGCCACCGCACAGGGTTGTTTGTCGACTGCAGCCTGGTCGGGGGCATGCAGAAACCCTGCACTAGGCTTTTCTCGCAGTCGCTGCGGATCCAGGAATTATACGAGATGCCGTCGCTTCAGGCGGAGGACATCACGTGTTACACCTGCATTGAAACGGCCTACGACGCTGAGTGGGTGATGCAGCTGCTGTTGTATCACCTTGCTGAACACGGCGTGTTGCGTCTCAATCTGCTGTTGTCGCCGTTCCTGTCCTCTCCGAAGCAGGTGGGACGGTGGCTGGAGTCCCATCACATTGATGTCCATCATTTTCCGTCGAAGCGGGGCATGGAAGAGATGCTTGAGCGCTTGGGGCTCGAGGTGCTTGTGCGGATGCGAACGGTGAATCTGCCGTTAGCCACTGGGTTTGAATTGCCGAATTGTATGAAGGGTTTCATCCTAGCCCCCTGGAACGCCGTTCGGGTCGCCCGTATGGGGTTGGAATCGATGATGAATTTTGGTTTTGGCGAGGAATTGGTTCTGAGCCGCAAGCACGCGTCTCCGCAGGCAGAGCTGCTGCTCTATCCGCCGCGGCCATTTGGAAAGGTAATGTAAATGTCATATATGTCGAGTTTTTTCACCGGCGTCGATATGGGCACGAGCAGGATTGTCTGTGCCCGGCCGAGCGGTGAAGAATACATAACTAAGTCTGCCCTGAACGCCTATATTCAGGTGAAGGACACGCCGGCGGCGCGGCAAGCGCTGAATGCGCGCCGGATCGGATTCCACGCGGTGGGAGGGGTGCTGGAGATCGATGGAGCCTCTAGCGTGCCTTTCGCTCAAGTCTATAATGTCGACCTGAAGCGGACGATGCGGCTCGGTTGTCTCAACAACCACGACAGCGCGGCGCTAGAGGTGCTGACGCGGCTGACGGCGGGCTAGTGGAGCGAGCACAGTTTGCAGACTCGATGCTAAGCTTCAGCGTGCCGAGTGCGCCGGCGGGGACGCCGCCAGAGCAGGAGCCAGCGGTTTTCATGCATCACCGAATGGTGCTGAAGCGGATGTTCGAGGAGTTGGGTTACCAGGCGACCGCCGTGCCGGAGGGTGAGGCGGTGGTTTACGCTGAACTGATGGAGACGGGTTACACCGGTCTTGGCATCAGCTTTGGAGCCGGGCTTGTGAACGTGGCCCTGAACTACATGGCGTTGCCGGTAATGGCGTTTAGCCTGGAGCGAGGTGGCGATTTCATCGACGCTTCGAGTGCGGAGGTAACGGGCGAAAAATCAGTCCGGATGCGGCTGTTCAAGGAGTCGAAATTCTCTCTGATGGCCGAGAACCGGGACCCGGCAAGCCGGGCGATTCACCTCTTCTATCTCGATCTGATCGATTACGTGGCGGAGGGACTGGCTTCGGCCTTAAACGAATCGGATAGCATCGCGGTGCTAGATATGCCGATTCCGGTCGTCATCGCTGGTGGTACATCGATGCCGCAGGGCTTTGTCCAGTTATTTGAGCGGGCGCTGCGCGGAAAATCACTGCCGCTCGAGATCTCCGAGGTCCGGGCTGCGCGAGACCCACTGAATGCGGTTGCTTTTGGGTGTTTGGAATACGCGCGTGCGAACCGCCGGAACGGCTAACGAGATCCGGTGGGATGGTCCGCTTTCTGTGGCGGAGGCGGACTCATAGCAGTTACGTGCAGTTGATAGCGACGCGCCGGAGAAGTTTCATCTGCGTGAGCATTGCGCCGGTTCCGCTGACGACGTTCATGAGAGGGTCTTCGGCAACGTGGACGGGGACCCCCGTCTCGTTCCGCAGTTTCACGTCTAAGTTGCGCAACAACGCACCGCCACCGGTGAGGGTAAGTCCGCGCTGGCCGATGTCGGCAGAAAGTTCCGGGGGGGTCTTGTCGAGGGTGGCGCGAACACCCATGACGATTGCATCAATGCACTCGCCGATCGCCTGCCGAATATCGGTATCGGAGAGGATGGCGGTTCGGGGGAGCCCTTCGAGACGGCTGCGCCCGGAAACTGCCATGGATAAGGGCTTATCGAGGGGCGCGGCGCTGCCGATCTCGATTTTGATCTGCTCGGCGGTACGCTCCCCAATGAGAAGATCGAACTTCTTACGTACGTACCCAACAATAGCGGTGTCCATGGCGTTACCGGCCACCCTTACGGTTTGGGAGTGAACGATCCCGGAGAGCGAGATCACCGCGATATCGCTGGTGCCGCCGCCAATATCGACCACCATACTGCCTACCGGATCGGTAACCGGCAACCCCGCGCCGATGGCAGCTACCATCGCCTGATCGACAAGAAATACCTCCCCAGCCCTGGCTCGTAACGCGGATTCGACAACGGCGCGTTTTTCGACCGGGGTGATGACCGAGGGGACGCCGATGATGATGCGGGAGCGTCTAAATCTACCGCCGCCAATGGCCTTGGTGATGCAAAAGCGGAGGAGGTTCTCGGCCACTTTGAAATTGGCGATGACGCCGTCCTGAATGGGACGAACGGCGACAATCCCCTGCGGTGTACGGCCGAGCATCTCTTTTGCCTCGTGACCGAAGGCTTCAAACTCTCCAGTCGCCTGGTTGATCGCCACTATCGAAGGTTCGTCTACGACGACGCCTTTATCCTTCAGGAAGATAACCGTATTCGCGGTTCCCAGATCAACCGCGAGATCAGCGGAAAAACCGCTCAAAAAACTGATTAGTAGACTCATTTTCGACAAATCGGCGACAGCACGGATGAAGTGCCACAGCAGCGAGCCTGCGTGAAGATTACTCGGGACTATTCGGGACATCTCCCACAAACAGCTGGGCACGTACGCGGGCACTGGGGTCAATCTGTACGGATTGCGACCGAACCGACCCGGAAACGATAGCGCCCGGGCCAATGCGAATAGACTCATTTGCTCGAAGTTCTCCCTCGACTTCGCCCCGCAGTTCTACCGCCTTCGCCTCGATATTGCCCGTAACGCGGCTATTGTGGCCGAGGGTAACTGAGTGCTCTTTACAAGTAATGGGAGCCTGGACTACGCCGTCAATGAAGAGATCTTCCGCCGCAAAGATCTGGCCGCGTATCGTGACGCCTTTACCGAGAACGGTTTGCCTGAGCAATGCCGGCGGCAGTAAAGGCGCCGCTGGCCGCTCGGTGGGTGGCTCTTCCACCACTTTCGACTCGATCTTGGGTTCGCTAAAGCCACGAAAGTTCATACGCCTCTTCCATCGTTACCCACCCCACAGGCCCCGCGGAGAGAAGTCGTATCCCGACAACCGATGAGGTGCTCGAAAACAACCCCATGATCGTACTTACCACTGTGCCGATTGTCCATCAGGTAAAGACCGGAACAAGGCAGCCACAATTTCGCAACCCGTCGAGATAGTTGGTAACTGGCTTCGCAAATCCAACAGAGCAATACCAAAAGTCCCGATACAGTTCGACCGGTAACCGTTAATTCTGGCGTAAGTCAACTGCGGCCCATTACACCACAAGGCTACCCTCGCGATGCGCATCAGTCTATGAGGGCAGCAGGATTGGGGTAAGCCAATTTGACCGCCGGCCGTCACCCGAACAACGAAGAAAACGAGGAAACGAGAAAATGGCAATCATACGGGGATTACGCTGGGCGTTAGTGCTTGTACTACCAGTGGCCGCCTGGGCCTATGCGGCCGGCAATGCTGACGATCTGGATCAGACCATTACTTTTACGCTGCCCCCGCAGGTTACCGCGGGTACAACCGCAACGCTCCACGGAGTGGCGAGTTCCGGCCTTCCCGTCAGCTTCACTTCTCTCACCAGCCTGGTCTGTACAGTGGCAGGGAATCAGGTGACCTATCTCACCGCCGGAAGCTGCCAGATTCGAGCGGACCAACCGGGCAACCCACAATACGAAGACGCCAATCCCGTGACGGGCACCACGACGGTTATCGCGGCAACGTCGTTGCAGCCCCAGACCCTCGCCTTCACTCTACCCGCTCAGGCGGCGCCGGGAGGCACCGCCACGCTTCCCGCGAACGCAACGTCAGGCCTGCCAGTGAGCTATACCTCTTCGACGCCGACCGTATGCACGGTTACCGGTACGACCGTGTCCTTTCTCACCGCCGGAACCTGTACCATCGTAGGCAATCAGCCTGGGAACCAGACTTTCCTGCCAGCGCCGCCGGTGACGCAAACGATCACGGTGGCTGCACCCGGCTTGCAGCCTCAGACGATCAATTTCACTCTTCCGGCCCAGTCCTTTCCCGGCGCGAATGTGGTCCTTTCAGGCACCGCGACGTCCGGACTGCCAGTTACCTACACGTCTTCTACACCGGCGGTCTGCTCTATCACGAACAACACGGTCAACTTTCTGACGCCCGGAACGTGCACGGTGATCGCAACGCAGGCGGGTAATCAGACGTTTGCCGCGGCGACGGCGGTCTCCCAGTTCACTATTGTCGTGGCGGCGGTTCCGACCTTGGGCGAATGGGGTATGCTCGGCCTTTCCGGGTTAATCATCATGCTCGGTATGTCGCAACTCCGTCAGCGCTCCGAGCACGGGGTGTAAAGACGGATCCAATGAAAAGGGCGGGCGGAAACGCCCGCCCTTTTCTTGCCTCACAGTTTCGACATGAGCCTGAAACGTCAAAGACTTAGATTCTCCTTCTCCTTTTTCCTTGCGGCCGGTATGCTCTTCGCGGTCGCGACCTCCGCGACGTTACGTCCTTTTGTCGATGGGTTTACCGTGATGCTGGCGAAGATCTCCGCTGAAGTGATTCACGCCGGCGGGGGGGCGTGCCTGCGGACGGGGGCGGTGCTGGCCAAGCCGGATTACACTTTCGCGATGGAAATCCGAGACGGCTGTAATGGGATTAACGTCGTCATTCTGTTGTGGGCGGCGATCCTGGCCTATCCGGCGCCGTGGCTGCTTCGGGCAGCGGGCCTCCTGTTTGCCCTGACCGGAATCCAAGCCGCGAATCTGGCGCGCGTCATCTCTCTTTACTACATTGGGCAGTACAGCGCGAGCCTCTTTGATTTTGCCCACCACTATCTGTGGGAGACGCTAATTATCCTGGATGGAATTGTCGTCTTCGGGATCTGGTCGAAGCTGGTGATGCGGCGCAAGGTGAACGCGGAGGCGCCCAGATGAAATGGTGGTGGGAGCGCAGCTTGATGTTTCGGGCCACGGTGCTGACGACCCTCGTTCTTTGCGGCTGGTACTGGCTACTGCGAGAAGCGTCGCTTGAGGTCTTGAAAGCGGTGTCGTATCTGCCGCTGGCACTGCTTGTCGCGCCGTCGACGCACGCACCGGTACGCGTTAGCCCGCAGACCGGGGAGTGGATCTTTAACGTGGCAATCGACCGCCAGGTCCGTAATCCTAGCACCGGGGTGATGCAAGAGGTTAGTTCCATCGAATTCCTGGCGAAGCCGGACAATTTTGCGTTCTTCGCCGTCGGATGGTTTGCGTACCTGGGAATGGCGTTGAGCGATAAGCATCTGGGCCGAGGCGGGATGCGGACTCTGCTCCGCGGTCTGGCCTGGCAGACGGGGTTAAACATCCTGGGCGTTGTGCTTTACGTGTATGTGAATGGACACGGAAGCGTTCTGCGCGAAGGCGATGTCAGCGAATGGTTGCTGAAGTATCTTTACCATCTCAATTACCTTGTTCTTCCGTTTCTCGGTCCGATCGTAGTAGCGTTCCGGGTTCACGAGGAGTGGCGGGAGTATTGGCGTCGTTCCATCGGTCCGGTCTGAGCCGCCAAGCCACCCCTGTTTTTTCCGGATTGCGGAGATAGCCGACGCCCCCGGTTGGGGTGAACTCCCGAATTGTTCAGGCTCATAGCTCCTGTTAGGTTCGAATCAAGACTACACGAGGCAACGTAGTGTCGGCATCCGGCGAGACAGTATTCAAAAACGGAATGAGGAGCGTTATGCAACAGGGTTCATATGCCGGCCTTAAGGGCCTTGTTTTTCTATTTCTCGTATGCGCCACGCAACTGGCGGGGCAAGGGAATCCGCCTAAACCGACAAGCGCGGGCGTCGAGATCCGGCCGGACAAGATCCTTGTCCGGCTGAAGGCGGGGTTGCCGCCAGCGGTATTGGCGCAGTTGAACGGAACGCTGGGCGCCGCGGTCGAGCGTGCCTTCTCTCGATTCGGCAACCTGTTCCTGTTGCGGCTACCGGCGAACGTACCGGTGGCGCGTGCCCTTGAGCTGTACCGCAACTCGGGACAGGTGGACTATGCGGAACCCGACTATGTGTACAAAGCCGACCAAATTCGAACGACGCCCAACGATCTCAATACTTTGTTGTGGGCGTTAAACAACGATGGGCAAAACGCGGGAACACCTGACGCTGACATCGACGCTCCTGAGGCGTGGACGCTGCGGACAGATGCAGGCGCCATTGTGGTGGGTATCGTCGACACCGGGATCGATTACACCCATCCGGATCTTGTCGACAACATGTGGCGGAACCCAGGGGAGACGCCCGGTAATGGGATCGACGACGACGGCAACGGATACGTGGACGACGTCCACGGAATCAACGCGGTGAGCGGCGCGGCGAATGCCGGGAATCCGATGGACGACCAGGCCCCGACTTACCACGGGACACATGTCGCCGGCACGATCGGTGCGACGGGCAACAACGGTATTGGCGTGACTGGTGTCGCGTGGCGGGTGAAATTGATGGCGCTGAAGTTCCTGAACTCCGGGGGCTCGGGAAGTTCGTCGGACGCGATAACGTGTATCGATTACGCCATCGCAAAAGGGGCGCATGTGCTGAACAACTCGTGGGGTGGCGGGGGGTATTCGACGGCACTACGGGATGCGATTGACCGGGCGCGGGCCGCGGGAATTGTTTTTGTGGCCTCGGCGGGAAACGATGCCTTGGATACGGACAACTCGCCTTCGTATCCGGCGGGATACGATCTCTCTAATGTGGTTTCGGTCGCCGCGTCGGACCGGACGGACCGGCTATCCTCATTTTCGAACTACGGGTACAAGACGGTGCACCTGTCGGCTCCGGGCAGCAGCATCTACTCGACGATGGCTGGGGCGCGGTACCAGAGCTTGAGCGGGACGTCGATGGCGTCGCCACACGTATCCGGGTCGTTGGCGATGTTGAAGGCGCAGTACCCGGCCGCGACCGCCACGGAGTTGGTCGAGCGGCTGTTGCTGGCCACCGACCCGGTGAATGCGCTATCGGCCGCCTCCATCTCCGGGGGGCGCCTGAACCTGTACCGGGCGCTGGCCGGGCTGGCTCGCGTGGTCCCACACTTCGATGCGAACGCCACTTCCGGGGAACCCGGGGACATTTTCACTTTCACCGATTCCTCGTTGGGCCAGATCACGGCGAAGACGCTGGATTTCGGGGATGGCTCCGCCCCGGTGGTGTTCTCCGCGACGGCAACTCATAGCTATTCCGCGCCCGGGACTTATCTCGTCACGCTGACGGCGACGGGCCCGGACGGGGCGGCCACGCGCAGCCTGTCATTGACCATCCAACGCAATTACACCGTTTCCAGCACGCCTTACCGGTGGACGGACACGACCGGGTTCACGACGCTGCGCCTTGCCGACGACGCGGCCAGCGCGCTGGTGGCGCTACCGTTCTCGTTCCCCTTCTATGGCGGGAGCTACGGGAGTCTCGCCATCAGTTCAAACGGTTTCGTGACGCTCGGCGGAAATGTCGGCGCCACCGCGTTCCAGAATGCATCACTACCGAACTCCGGAACGCCGAATGGCGCGATTTATCCGTTCTGGGACGATCTGAATCCGGCTGCGCTGACCAGCGCGGTAATCCGGCATGGCCTGGCCGCCGACGGCAGTTACATCGTTTCCTGGGAAGGGATTCCGCCCTTCGGGGCGAACACGCTGCCGCTCGACTTCCAGTTGGCGCTTGCTCCGAGCGGGGACGTCTCGTTTCAGTATCGCCAGGTCCAGCCGCAGAACACGCTGGTGGGCGCCGGGCGATCGGCGACGGTGGGGATCGAGGCGGGAAGCGGCTTGATCGCCCGCCAGCACTCGCACAATGGATCGACATTACTGGCCAACAGTACGGCGCTGACGTTCGTGCCGAACCGAAACACCGTTCCCGTCGCGCCGAGCGCGCTACAGGTGGGGCTGAACGGGGCTGGCGCGGCGGTGCTGTCCTGGTCGGATAACTCTTCCGATGAAAATGGATTCCGAATCGAACGGCGGCAGGAGCTCACCACTTTCCAGCAAGTGACCCAAGTGGCCGCGGGGACCACGACGTATGCGGATGCGACGGTGGTGGATGGGCAGACGTACACTTACCGGGTTACGGCCTTCAATGCGGCGGGAGATTCCGCCGCCTCGAATGAGGCGTCGGTCGTGGTAAGGACGCCGCCCGTGCCGCCGTCGAATCTTGCGGCTGTGGTGAGCAGTTCGTCGCAGGTGAGCCTGACGTGGGCCGATGCCCCCACGAACGAAGCTGGTTTCCGGGTCTACCGGTCGCTGAATGCGGGCGCTTTCACCCAAGTCGCGTCACTCCCCGCAGGGACCACCAGCTACGCGGATAGCGGCCTGCAGCCGGGCACCGCGTACGGGTACCGGATAACCGCGTTCAACGACGGGGGGGAATCTACCCCCGCCAGCATCACGGTGACCACGCCGGCCAGCCTCCCCGCGACGCCGGGGAGCTTGACCGCGACCGCGGTTTCTGCCAGCCAGGTGAATCTGGGCTGGGTGGATGCGGCGAATAACGAGACGGGGTACCGGGTATACCGCAGCACCGCCGGGGGCGCCTATACGTTACTGGCGACGCTGGCCGCCAATGCGACGACCTACTCAAATACCGGTCTGATCGCTGGTACCGCATACAACTATCGCGTCACGGCGTTCAACGCTTCGGGTGAATCCGCCGCCACCGCCGTCAGCGTGACGACGCGGCCCGCCGCTCCCACAAGTCTGCGGGCCTCGGGGGCGAGCCAGACGACGATGTTGCTGACGTGGACGCATAATTCCGCCGGGGTCACGTCGTTCGTGATCGAACGCCTGCGCGGGACCTCCTACGTTGCGGTGGGGACCGCGCCGGCCGGGTCGACCCGCTGGACCGACTCCGGACTGACGCGCAACACCCGGTACACGTACCGGGTGAAGGCGACGGGTCCCGGGGGCGACTCCGCGTATTCGGCGACGGCGAGCGCCAGCACGATGCGGTAGCGGGATGATGCGTGGAGCGGAAAAATTCCTGCGGCGTCTGCCGGTCTTCGGCGTTCGCCGCAGGCGCTCCCTGCCAGGAGGAGCGATTGTCGGGGGATGAAAAGGCAGATAGGCGATGCCACCCGCAGGTCGAAGGAACTGTATCTGGCTACGGCTTGACTTCTGCTTGGCGTCCCTTAAACGTCAGTTACGGTCCGGTCGTTCCGCTTGCTGGGCCAACGCCGCTGGTGTTCGTGGCACCGATCCTGGCTTTCCGGACAACCCAAGGGGCAGGCCTCCAAAGGCGTCATTCGATCGCTCTATCGCCGAACCCGGTCCGTAAAGGGGAAATGGAACGTGATCCGCGTCCAGCGCCCTCAACGACACTAGCGGCAACGGGAGCGGTGAGTGGCCGGAAACTTGAACCCCAGCCCCATGTGAGTGCTACCGAAGGGAATTGTCTTGCTGGGACCGCAGTGAAGCGTGAGAGGAGGCCATGGTGGCCGGCCGCGCCAAGCAAGCGGATCGAAGTTAGGTGCAATCGTTGGTGCAAATGGTGCTGGCAAGAGCATGATGCTCAGCCTCCTCAAGCGTCTGGTGCCCCCATCGGACGGAGAGGTAATTATAAACGGGCGGGTATTCACGCTCCGTGAACTCGGTGCTGGCTTCCATCCTGATTGGATGGGCGGGGAGAACGTCTCCCTCAATGCCTCGCTTCTTAGCCTGTCTAAAGTGACGGCCGCTACCATCCTGTTGTAAGCTACGCCATCGCTCTTATGAACTATCAATACCGAGCTGCTGACACACATTTCCGAGCGCCTCCCAATAATGGGTGTTTTATTCACTTATGGTTGACCGTTAATTAAGCAGGTGTCCCCGTGGTTATGTTAATTTATTAAAATCACTAGTGTCCGGTAAAGTACTTTATGGAAATCGATAAGTAGATTCCTGTCAATCAGATAGGGGGTTTTGGAGCCGGGAACGATTTCAACGCCAAGCGGCCAGAAATCGTGCTCCCCGCCACCCTGGGGCATCCTTGGAGAATGGGG